>CAZDHV010000065.1:0-8384 GCA_964505335.1 uncultured Saprospiraceae bacterium
TTCTCATGGAGCTTCCTACCAAGGCCATGGCCGACCAATTCTCGCACCACACTATATCCATTCATCCGTTCATTAAAATGCTGTATGGCGTGGCTGACATCACCCAGTCTATTTCCAACTCGCGCTTTATCAATACCGAGTGCAAGTGATTCCTTAGTAGTTACAAGGAGTTTCATGATTTCTTCGCTGACCTCTCCTATGACGAATGTATATGCCGCATCTCCATAAAAATCATTGAGGTAAACTCCACAATCTATCGATACGATATCACCAATCTTAAATGGTTCATCATCTGGCAAGCCATGAACAACGACTTCATTTTTAGAGATGAGTAATGTGGATGGACATCCATAGAGTCCTTTAAACCCGGGCAGTGCACCTTGATCTCTTATATAGGTCTCAGCCATCTCATCGAGCTCTGACCCTTTAACTCCTTCCTTTAATTCTGCTGCAACTAACGAGAGTGTATCGCAGACCATCAGACAATTCTTTCTGATGAGCTCGATCTCTTCGTCAGTCTTATAAATTGGTTTAGACATTCAGAGGATCGTATTACATGCTAGCCCCTATCGGCTGCATACCACTACGTCCTTTCAATTTGCCTGACTTAACCAGTCCGTCATACTTTCTCATCAATAGATGACTCTCTATCTGTTGTAATGTGTCAAGAACAACACCAACTAAGATTAAAAGAGAAGTTCCTCCAAAGAAGAAAGCAAATGCGTCGTTGACTCCGAATCTTGCTACGATCGCAGGAAAGATAGAAATCAATCCTAAGAATATAGATCCTGGTAAAGTTACTCTCGTGGTAAGTGAATCAATAAATTCCTGTGTGGCCTGTCCCGGCTTGATGCCAGGGATAAAAGCATTTTGTCTTTTCAAGTACTCTGAATACTGCTGTGGATTAACCAATAAGGCTGTATATACATAAGTGAATATCACCACTAAAAAGAAGAATATCACATTATATGGTAATGACTTCCAATTAGTCATAGACATCAAGAATCCGCTTTGCGCTGCTCCGTCGCCTGCTGCCCATTGTGCAATGGTCATGGGCAAGAACATAATTGCTTGCGCAAAGATGATAGGCATCACACCTGCTGCATTAACCTTGAGAGGTATAAAATCACGAGCACCTGCCATAGGTACAGCTCCTCCGCCTCTACCAACCATGCGCTTAGCAAATTGTAATGGTATCCTTCGTACTCCTTGAACTATCATAATACAGGCCATCACAATAAGGAACAATATGATCATCTCAATAAAGAATACGAAAATATTCTCATTGACTGCTCCGATTACCTCAGCAAAGAATGCAGTAGGCAACGTAGCGATGATACCGATCATGATTAGTAAAGATACACCGTTGCCGATGCCATCCTCAGTAATCCGCTCACCGAGCCACATCGCAAATATGGTCCCCGTAGACAGTATGATGATATTACTGACCCAGAACACTGTAGGATCTAATGCGTCCGTAACAGCACCGTTTATAGAAGTTATATAAGCTAAATATGTCCCCCCCTGTACAAGGGTAATAGCCACTGTAAGCCAACGAGTTATCTGTGTTATTTTCTTTCGGCCACTTTCGCCTTCCTTCTGTTGAAGTCGTTGGAAGTATGGAACAGCAAAGCCGAGTAATTGGATTATGATGGATGCAGTAATGTAAGGCATAATACCTAATGCGAATATGGAAGCCCTGTTGAAGGCGCCACCTGCAAAGGTATTGATGAGACCAAGGATATCATTAGCGCCTCTACCTGAAGCTGCTTCGGCTAAGGCCGACGCATTAGCACCTGGCAAAACGATAAAAGAACCGATTCTATAAATAAAAATCAGTCCTAAGGTGAAAAGAATCTTATTTCTAAGCTCCTTAATCTTCCATATGTTATTTAGAGTCTCAATGAACCTCTTCATAATTGTTATTTCTTATAGTTGAACAACTGTACCACCAGATGCTTCGATCTTTGTTTTCGCTGATGCAGAAAATGCATGAGCAGTAACATTTACTGCTTTGCCAAGATCTCCAGAACCCAATACTTTGACTACATCATTCTTTTTGATCAGTCCCAGTTTGTATAGTTCTTCTGGAGAAACAGCACTTAAACCGTATTTTTCAGTTAAGGCAGTAATCTTACCCACATTTAACGCTACATACGCTACTCTATTGGGATTCTTAAAGCCTCTCTTAGGAAGTCTCATCTGTAGTGGCATCTGACCACCTTCAAAGGCTCTTTTACGAGAGTACCCTGATCTACTCTTAGCTCCTTTGTGACCTCTTGTAGCTGTACCACCCTTGCCAGATCCTTGTCCACGAGCAATTCTCTTACCCTTCTTTGTAGAACCTTTTGCAGGTTTTAATTCATGTAATTCCATAACTCTACAGTTAAACTTCTTCTATAGCTAATAAATGCTTCACCTTCGCAATCATGCCAGCGACCTGAGGATTAACATCCTTCTCGATTTCATGATTCAATTTTCTTAAACCTAAAGCTCTAACCGTTGCTTTTTGGTCCTTAGGCTTTCCAATTACACTCCTTACTAATTTGAGTTTCAATTTCATGGCCTATCCGTTATATAGTTTTTCTAATGTAATTCCTCTCTGTCGAGCTACGTCTTGAGGACTTCTCAACTTAGTCAGTGCGTCAAGAGTAGCTTTAATCACGTTGTGAGGGTTAGAAGATCCTTGAGACTTTGCTAATACATTGTGCAAACCTCCAATCTCCAGTACTGCTCTCATGGCACCACCTGCTATCAATCCTGTACCATCTGAAGCTGGCTTGATCAACACCTTTCCTGCACCATACTTACCTTTTTGCTCATGTGGAATCGTACCGTTTTGGATTGGAAATTTCACCAAGTTCTTCTTAGCATCATCTACAGCTTTTGCGATACACTCAGAAACATCTCTTGCCTTACCTAAGCCATGGCCTACGGTGCCGTTGCCATCTCCAACCACAACTACTGCAGCGAAGCTGAACGTACGTCCACCCTTGGTTACCTTAGATACTCTGTTTAGATTAACCAGCTTTTCTTTAAGCTCAGTTTCTGACGCTTTTATTCTATTGTCTTTTGCCATCTTAATATCTTAAAATTGAAGGCCGCCCTCTCGAGCACCCTCTGCCAAAGCTTTTATTCTACCGTGATATATATATCCTGATCTATCAAATACTACAACTTCTACATTTTGAGCTTTTGCCTTCTCAGCTAAGTCCATACCCACTTTCTTGGCTGTCTCAACTTTGTTAGCACCTTTCTCTAATGTCTTTGAAGAAGAAGACGCAAGCGTCTGACCGTTAGCATCGTCGATCAACTGACAGTATATCTCCTTGTTACTTCTAAATACAGACAATCTTGGACGGTCAGCAGTTCCGTTAATGGACTTTCTGATACGTAACTTGATCTTCTGTCTTGAGGTTAATTTACCCATGATTAATTATTATTAACCAGCTGTTTTACCAGCTTTACGTCTGATTTGTTCGTCAATAAATTTAACACCCTTACCCTTATATGGCTCAGGCTTTCTAAATGCCCGAATCTTAGCTGCAACTTGACCGATCAACTGCTTGTCAATTCCTTCCAAAATCACTCTAGGAGTTTGTCCTTTTTCCATCGTTGTGGTCAGCTTTAGTTCGCCCGGAATCACAAAATAGATCGGGTGCGAGTATCCTAATGTTAGCTCTAACATATTACCAGTATTAGCTACCCTATAACCTACACCTACTAACTCTAATTCTTTTCGGTATCCTTCAGATACGCCAACAACCATATTGTTAATCAATGAACGGTATAATCCGTGCAATGATTTATGCCTCTTCTGCTCAGTGGGTCGAACCACAGTAATTACTCCATCTTCCTGAGTGAAGGTGAAATCCGAGTCAATCTTTTCTGAGAGCTCTCCCTTAGGGCCTTTTACAGTTACAAGGTTGCTCTTATCGATATCGATAGTAACTCCTTGAGCTATACTTATTGGTGCGTTTCCAATTCTTGACATAACCTAAATATTAATATACGTAGCAGAGTACTTCCCCGCCCACATTATTAGTTCTTGCTTGCTTATCAGTCATCAACCCTTTTGAGGTACTGATGATTGCGATTCCTAGACCATTAATGATTCTAGGTAAATCCTCAGCAGAAGCATATTTTCTTAATCCTGGCTTACTGATGCGACCTAACTTTCTTATTACAGGAAGTTTGGTTTTATTATCGTACTTCAAAGCGATCTTGATACTTCCAGGTACACCATCTTCAAATTTATACTTCAAGATATAACCTTGATCATATAGGATCTCAGTCATACTCTTTTTAATCTTAGACGCTGGAATCTCCACTATACGGTGCCCTGCTTTCTGGGCATTGCGTACTCTTGTCAAATAATCTGCAATCGGATCTGTTAGTGCCATATCTCTATCTTTTTACCAGCTCGCTTTAGTTAATCCAGGTATCTTTCCGTCTAAGGCCATTTTTCTAAATGTCACCCTATTGATACCAAATTTTCTCATGTAACCTTTAGGACGTCCAGTAAGCTTGCATCTATTGTGCAATCTCACCGCTGAAGAGTTCTTCGGAAGCTTATCAAGTTCTTCCCAACGACCTTCTTCTTTTAGCCTCTTTCTTAGGTCAGCATATTTAGCTACAAGCTTCTGACGCTTCGCTTCGCGCGCTATTATCGACTTCTTAGCCATAATTATTAGTTTCTCATGTTTTTGAACGGCAATCCCATCTCTTTAAGTAGGGCATAAGCCTCACCATCAGTCTTAGCTGATGTCACTATAGTTACATCCATTCCTGAGATCTTATTAACCTTATCAATATTAATCTCTGGGAAGATGATCTGCTCCTTAATACCTAATGTATAATTACCTCTACCGTCAAAGCTCTTATCATTTATACCTCTAAAGTCACGCACACGTGGTAACGCCACAGCTAATAGACGATCTAAGAACTCATACATCATATGATCTCTCAATGTCACTTTAGCCCCAATAGTCATGTCTTCTCTCAACTTAAAGTTGGAAACAGACTTCTTGGCCTTACATGGAACAGCTTTCTGACCAGTTACTTGGGTAATCTCGTCTAGGGAGACCTGAACCAATTTCTTATCCTGAGTGGCACCACCTATACCCTGATTGATACAAATCTTCTCAATCTTAGGAACCTGCATAATAGAAGAGTACTTAAACTGTTCCATTAATTTAGGTGTGACCTCTTTTTTATAAAATTCTTTTAACCTAGGTACGTATGACATTATCCTATGATTTCTCCTGATTTTTTAGAATACCGGACAGATCTATCACCATCCTTCTTTCTACCTATTCTTGTTGGATCTCCTGACTTAGGATCAATCAACATGATATTAGATATATGTATTGGGGCACTCTGCTCGATTATCCCACCAGCCTCGTCATTAGTAGGCTTTTGATGTTTCTTCTGAACATTAACTCCCTCTACAACTGCTCTATTCTTGCTTGGCAATACCTGTAATACTTCACCAGTAGCACCCTTGTCGGCACCTGCGATGACGATTACTTGATCACCTTTCTTTATATGTAGCTTTTTTGAGCTCATCTCAATGATTCTTACAGCACCTCAGGTGCAAGTGAAACAATACGCATGTATTCCTTATCTCTCAACTCACGAGCAACAGGACCGAAAATACGTGTACCTCTTGGCTCATCAGATGCAGTCAATAAGACAACAGCATTATCATCAAAGCGGATATAACTTCCGTCTTTACGTCTGATCTCCTTCTTCGTTCTTACGATAACAGCTTTTGACACTGTACCTTTTTTGATTCCTCCTGGAGAAGTCTCCTTGACAGATACTACTATCATGTCGCCGATACTTGCGTATCGTCTCTTAGATCCTCCCAACACTCTAATACAGAGTACTGATCTTGCTCCAGAGTTATCAGCTACATCTAATCTTGATTCTTGCTGTATCATTATTACTTAGCCTTTTCAAGTATTTCAACTAAATTCCATCTCTTCCGTGCGCTCAAAGGTCTTGATTCTATGATCTTAACCTTATCACCCTCGTTACACTCATTCTTCTCATCATGAGCCATAAATTTCTTAGACTTTCTGATGAACTTCCCATAGATCGGGTGCTTCAATCTTCTTTCTACCACAACTGTGATGGACTTATCCATCTTATTACTGGTAACAACCCCGACTATTTGTTTTTTATTCGTATCCATGAGGGTGATTTAATTATTCCTACGTCTTCTTGATCTAATCTTGGTTCTTGACGATGCATCGACATCTTCAAGTTCACGTCTTCTGACTTCAGTCTTCAACCTTGCGATGTCTCTACGAACTTCACGTAGTGTCAATGGATTTTCTAATCCACGGATCGCATGTTCAAACTTCATCTTGCCATATTGCTCTTGAGTGACATTGAGTTCATTTGCTAACTCTTCTGCACTGAATTCCTTTAGTTCTAAAAATTTCTTAGTAGCCATAATTATTCTATCCAGCGTAGTCTCTTCGCACTACAGTTTTAGTTAATACAGGTAATTTCTGAGCTGCCAATCTTAGCGCTTCTTCTGCTACTTCTTGAGGTACACCATCGAGCTCAAACATAATCCTACCAGGTTTAATCTGAGCTACATAGTGATCAAGAGCACCCTTACCCTTACCCATCCTTACCTCGAGAGGTTTAGCCGTAATCGGCTTGTCTGGAAAAATACGTATCCATACTTTTCCTTCCCTCTTCATATATCTGGTCATCGCAATACGAGCTGCCTCAATCTGTCTACTCGTTAATCTCCCGCTCGTGACGGCCTTAAGTCCAAAAGATCCAAATGCAATAGTGCTTCCTCTCTGAGCAAGTCCTCTATTCCGACCTTTCTGCTGTTTTCTATATTTCGTACGTTTAGGCTGTAACATTCCTAATACTTTTTAATATCCTAATTATTTCTTCTTCCGCCGCCTCTTCTATTTCCGCGACCTCCTCTCTTATTTCTTAAGTCAACTCCAACATTTGGAGATAAGTCTCTCTTACCAAGCACTTCACCTTTACAGATCCATACTTTGATACCTAACTTACCATATACAGTAAGTGCTTCCTTTAAAGCATAGTCTATATCTGCTCTGAATGTGTGCAGTGGAATACGTCCATCTTTGAATTCTTCTGAACGTGCCATCTCTGCACCATTCAATCGTCCACTGATTCGGATCTTTATTCCCTGAGCACCTGCTCTCATTGTTGACTGAAGTGCCATCTTGATAGCACGTCTGAAATTCACTCTTCCTTCTAGTTGACGAGCGATAGACTCACCCACGATATTAGCATCAAGCTCCGGCTTACGGATCTCAACGATATTAATCTGAACATCAGAATTAGTAAGCTTCTTAAGCTCCTCTCTGATACGGTCTACTTCTTGTCCTCCCTTACCGATGATAATCCCCGGTCGAGAAGTGTGAACAGTAACAGTGATTCTCTTAAGTGTTCTCTCGATAACAATACGAGAGATACCTCCTCTTGAGATACGAGCGTTTAGGTATTCTCTGATTTTGACATCGCCAACAAACTTCTCAGCGAAGTTGCTGCCACCATACCAGTTGGAATCCCATCCTCTGATGATTCCTAAACGATTACCTATAGGACTTGTCTTTTGACCCATGTTTATCTTTTATTCTTCTTCTGAAGAAGGTTCGTTATCTAATGCAAGTGTGTTCTCAACAACAAGCGTTACGTGATTAGTACGTTTGCGTATCCTGTGCGCTCTACCCTGCGGTGCTGGTCTAAAACGCTTAAGCGCTGTTCCTTCATCAACCATAGCAGTTTTGACAATTAAGTTGTAATCTGCCGCACTATATGCCGAATCACCTTTGTTCTCCCAATTTGAGACCGCAGATAACACTACCTTCTCTAGCCATTCACCAGCTTCTTTCTTGGTGAATCTCAATATGTTCAGCGCCTCATCCACAGACTTTCCTCTGATGAGATCAGCAACTAATCTCATCTTTCTCGCCGACATCGGACAGTTTCTCAATTTAGCTGTAGCCTCCATATTACCTTCTATTTCCTGAGTGTCCTCTAAATGTTCTAGTAGGAGCAAACTCTCCTAACTTATGGCCAACCATGTTCTCAGTTACAAAGACAGGAATAAACGCCTTGCCATTGTGAACAGCTATCGTCTGACCTACCATATCAGGAATGATCATTGACGAACGTGACCAAGTTTTGATCACCGTCTTTTTAGTTGACGACTGTGCCTTATCAAGCTTCTTAAGCAGCTTGTGATACACGTATGGTCCTTTTTTTATAGATCTTGCCATTACTACTATCTATTTTTTTCTTCTTGAGATGATTAATCTATCAGAAGATTTCTTCTTCCTTGTTTTCTGACCTTTAGCCATAATACCTGTACGTGATCT
>CAZDHV010000065.1:8484-14247 GCA_964505335.1 uncultured Saprospiraceae bacterium
AAGATTTCTTCTTCCTTGTTTTCTGACCTTTAGCCATAATACCTGTACGTGATCTAGGGTGACCTCCTGAGGCTCTACCTTCACCACCACCCATCGGGTGATCTACCGGGTTCATCGCGACACCTCTCACTCGTGGACGTCTTCCTAACCATCTCTTACGTCCAGCTTTACCCAATACTGTTAGGCCATGATCTGGATTAGATGTAGATCCTATAGTTGCCTTACATGTAGATAAGATTCTTCTCACCTCACCAGATGGCAACTTAACCACACAGTATTTTCCTTCTTTACCCATAAGTGTAGCGTTCGTTCCCGCACTTCGAGCTAATGAAGCTCCCTTACCAGGAGTCATCTCGATAGCATGAATAGCACTACCTAATGGAATATCAGACAAGAACAAAGCATTCCCTACGTCTGGCGTAGCTTTTGCTCCAGACATTACTTTGTCTCCTTCCTTCAGATCGCCAGGAGCGATGATATATCTCTTCTCACCGTCACTATACTCGATCAATGCGATGAATGCTGAACGATTTGGATCATACTGGATGCTATCCACTGTTCCTTGCACGCCATCTTTATCTCTCTTGAAATCGATAACACGGTAACGTCTCTTATGACCACCACCGATCTGGCGCATCGTCATCTTACCTGTACGATTCCGTCCACCTGACTTATTCAACTTGGCAATCAGCGACTTCTCTGGTTTCTTTTTAGAGATCCCGCTATAGTCCACTGTAGTCTTAGTTCTAAGACCAGGTGTAACCGGATTATATTTCTTTATAGCCATCTTCTGTCTATTTATATATCACCAAAAAAGTCTATTTCCTCTCCTTCAGAAAGCGTAACTATTGCTTTCTTGAAATCTGGCTTTCTTCCTCTCTGGATTCCTGATTTCGTATTTCTCACTTTGCTCTTACCCGGCATGATCATAGTGTTGACATTCTTAACAGTCACGCTATACATTTTCTCCACGGCATCCTTGATCTCAAGCTTGTTTGCACCTTTATTCACTACGAATGAGTACTTCACCAATTCTTCAGAGAGGTTCTCTGCTTTCTCGGTAATAAGCGGCTTTACTAATATCTCTTTATACATACCTCTTATTATTTAGATAGTATTTCTGAAAGCTTATTGACAGAACTCTCTGTCAAAATCAGATCCTTACAGTTCAAAATAGAATACGTATTCAATTCTCCCGCAGTCATCACTTTATCCGAAGCTAAGTTTCGGCTTGAGAGATAGATGTTTTGATCACCTTCTCCCAATACGAGCAGTCTCTTATTAGTTTCAGATATGCTTCCTGCTATTGCTTTATAAGTTTGAGTCTTAGGTGCATCCATCGTAAAGTCTTCGACAACTTTAATCTGACCATTGCTCATCTTTTGACTCAAAGCACTCCTACGAGCGAGCTGATTCACTTTCTTATTGAGGTTAATCGTGTACTTTCTTGGGCGTGGACCAAATATTCTACCACCACCTCTAAAAATAGGTGACTTGATCGATCCCGCACGAGCAGTACCCGTACCTTTCTGTCTTTTAATCTTTTTTGTAGATCCTCTGATCTCACCTCTTTCTTTTGCCTTGTGAGTTCCTTGTCTCTGGTGCGCTAAGAATTGCTTAACAGCCAGATACATCGTATGCTCATTAGGTTCTATTCCGAAGACTGCCTCTGGTAAATCCAGTGATCGTCCTGTAGACTTTCCTTCCGTATTTAGTATATCAATCTTCATATTACTTCTCAATTATTACGAATGCTCCCTTATGTCCAGGCACACATCCTTTGATCAATAATAAATTGTCTTCTGCTAATATCTTCACCACTTGAAGGTTAGTAGTTTTCACTCTTTTCCCTCCAGTTCTACCTGCCATGCGAAGACCCTTCACTACTTTTGATGGTGTAGCACATGCACCAATTGAACCCGGCGCTCTTAATCTGTTATGTTGACCGTGGGTCGCATCTCCAACACCGTGAAATCCATGACGCTTTACAACCCCCTGGAAACCTTTTCCTTTAGTAGTGCCGATTACATTCACGATATCGCCTTCCTCAAACACATCGCTTGCTGCGATGCTATCTCCTACCGCTTTATCCTCTCCTGCAAAAGAAAATTCAGCAACTTTCAACTTAGGTGAAGTACCTGATTTCTTGAAATGACCTTTCATCGCCTGACTTGTGCTCTTCTCTCGCTTCTCTCCATATCCTAACTGGACAGCATCGTAGCCATCAGTAGCCTCACTCTTCATCTGAGTGACGACATTTGGAGAAGTCTCGATAATAGTACAAGGCACATTTTTTCCCTTATCGTCAAAAATGCTGGTCATACCTAGTTTCTTACCTATAATACCATTCATTTATAGATATTTATAATTTACTGATAACCCTTATATGAGGGCCATCTCAAAACCTTTTAATAATTAGACTACTTAGGACAGTTTGACTTGGATATCTACTCCACTGGGCAATTCCAATTTTGAAAGAGCGTCTACAGTTTTTTGTGTAGGTGTGTAGATATCTATAAGTCGCTTATGCGTCCTCAACTGAAACTGCTCTCGAGATTTTTTATTTACGTGTGGTGATTTCAGCACAGTAAATACTTCTTTCTCAGTCGGCAGCGGAATCGGACCTGTCACAACAGCACCACTTGATCTTACAGTCTTAACAATTTTCTCTGTAGACTTATCTACTAAATTGTGATCGTAAGAGCGAAGTTTGATTCTAATTTTCTGATTCATTACCTGTTATTAAATAATCCCGTCGAAACGGGCTGCAAAAGTACACTTAAATTTATTTAGTGCAAATATTTCTATTCTAAACTTTAACCTCTCCTTTAGAGGCTGCGATAATCTCTTCTGATAAGCTCTTAGATACTGGAGCATAGTGAGAGAATATCATTGAACTATTAGCTCTACCTGAAGTAATCGTTCTTAAATCAGTTACGTAACCGAACATTTCTGATAATGGAACATCCGCCGTAATAACCACCGCTCCTCCAGTTCTTGTCTCTTGACCTTTTGGCAATCCACGCCTTCTGTTCAAGTCACCGATTACAGAACCCGTATACTCCTCAGGAGTAACTACTTCCAATGCCATGATTGGCTCGAGAATCTGCGGGCCCGCAGATTTTGCTGCAGCCTTAAATCCTTCCTTAGCACAAAGCTCAAACGCAATTGGCTTGGAATCGACAGCGTGCGTACTACCATCGTACACTCTAACCTTCATACTATCGATAGGATATCCCGCAAGAATGCCATTGTCCATCATGGCTTTGAAGCCCTTAACTGCTGATGGGATTAAGTCTCTCGGAATCGAGCCACCTACGACATTATTTACGAACTGTAATTTCTCCTTTCCACTTTTGAATTCATCACTATCTAAGAATTCCTGATCTGCTGGTCCCAACTCAAACTCCATATCGGCGAATAAACCGGCACCACCTGATTGCTTCTTAAGACGCTCTCTATGAGATACTGTTTTATGAAGTGCTTCTCTATAGTTTACTTGTGGCTTACCTTGATTACACTCGACCTTGAACTCTCTACGGAGGCGATCAATAATGATCTCCAAGTGAAGCTCTCCCATCCCGCTAATTACAGTCTGGTTAGTCTCGTCGTCATACCTGACCTTAAATGTTGGATCCTCTTCAGATAACTTAGATAAACCAATACCTAACTTGTCCATATCCTTCTGAGACTTAGGCTCTACTGCTACACCGATCACTGGATCAGGGAACACCATAGACTCGAATACCAAAGGATTTTTCTCTGAAGTAAGCGTATCACCGGTACGTAGGTCTTTAAAGCCTACACCTGCCGCTATATCACCCGCCTCAACTTTTGGGATAGAGTTCTGCTTATTAGAGTGCATCTGAAATAATCTCGAGATACGCTCTTTCTTACCTGTTCTATTATTTAGGATATAAGATCCCGCATCCAATGATCCAGAGTAAACTCTGAAGAATGCTAGGCGCCCAACGAACGGATCCGTAGCGATCTTAAATGCAAGAGCTGAGAAAGGAGCATCTGTGTCTGGCTCTCTTTCTTCTTCTTCTTCTGTATCAGGATTAGTACCTGTTACGGCTCCGATATCTTGAGGAGAAGGTAAAAATTCACAAACCGCATCAAGTACCGCTTGTACACCTTTATTTTTGAATGCAGAACCACACATCATCGGGACAAACTTGGCATCAAGTACCGCCTGACGAACAGCCGCTCTCATCTCATCAACAGTAATACTATTAGGATCTTCGAAGAATTTCTCCATCAATGTGTCATCGTATTCAGCGACAGCTTCGAGTAATTTCTCTCTCCACTCCATCACTGTCTCTTCGAGATCTGCTGGCACATCAACAACCTCAAAGGTCATACCCATATCATCTTCATTCCATACGATGGCTTGATTAGTGATGAGGTCTACCACACCTTTGAATGTCTCTTCAGCACCTATTGGTACCTGAAGAGGAATCGCTTCTGTTCCTAATTTTTCTTTTACATCACGAACTACTGAGAAAAAATCCGCACCAGAACGGTCCATTTTATTGACAAAACCTATTCTTGGCACTTTGTAGTTGTCTGCAAGTCTCCAGTTGGTTTCTGACTGAGGCTCAACACCACTCACTGCACAAAACAAGAACACCAATCCATCAAGAACTCTCAAAGATCTGTTCACCTCAACAGTGAAATCCACGTGACCTGGAGTATCAATGATATTCATAGCGTACTCCTGATCCTTCCACGTCCAAGATGTCTTAGTTGCAGCCGAAGTAATCGTAATACCTCTCTCTTGCTCTTGCTCCATCCAATCCATCGTAGCCGCACCATCGTGTACTTCACCGATCTTGTGAGACATACCCGTATAGAATAATATTCTTTCGGTTGTAGTAGTCTTACCGGCATCAATGTGCGCTGCGATACCAATGTTACGAGTGAAGCTTAAATCTTTTCCCATTATTATAGATTGTCCAAATGTGATAAATGTCTATATGTAATTTATGCTCTAAAGTGCGCGAATGCCTTATTAGCTTCTGCCATTCTATGAGTATCTTCTCTTTTCTTCACAGCGGCACCTTCGCCTTTACTTGCTGCTAAAATTTCAGAAGAAAGTTTTTCAGCCATACCCTTACCACTTCTTGCTCTTGAGTATTTAATTAACCATTTCATACCCATAGACACTTTACGTGCATTTCTGATATCAGTAGGGATTTGAAAGGTAGCTCCACCGATACGCTTACTTCGCACCTCAACTTGTGGATATATATTATTAAGTGCTTTCTGCCAAATCTCATGTGGATCTTCACCGCTCTTCTCTCCCACGATATCCATCGCATCATAAAAGATTTTGAAGGCAGTACTCTTTTTACCCTGTAACATTAAGTTGTTGACAAACTGTGTCACCAGCGTATCTCCAAATCTCGGATCTGGTTGTATAATGCGCTTTTTCGGCTTTCTTTTTCTCATGAGCTCTTTATCTTCTTATTTCTTAGGTCTCTTAGTACCGTAACGTGATCTACTTTGTCTTCTATCGTTAACACCTGCTGTATCAAGTGCCCCTCTCACAATAGTATAGCGTACACCGGGAAGATCTTTTACCCTTCCACCTCTGATGAGCACGATACTGTGTTCTTGTAAGTTGTGTCCCTCTCCTGGTATGTAGGCGATCACCTCGATACCGTTAGTCATTCTAACCTTAGCTACCTTACGCAGGGCAGAGTTAGGTTTCTTAGGAGTAGTAGTATACACTCTGGTACAAACTCCCCTCTTCTGTGG
>CAZDHV010000066.1:0-14092 GCA_964505335.1 uncultured Saprospiraceae bacterium
CGATTAGATAGTCTGAAGCCAGCATGATATCCTTGTCGTGCTCAACTACGATGACCGTGTTACCAATCTCTGATAAGTCTTTAAGAGATTTAATTAATCGCTGATTATCCCGCTGATGTAGTCCGATGCTCGGCTCATCCATGACATAGGTGATTCCTGTTAGCTGCGATCCTATCTGTGTCGCCAGTCGAGTGCGTTGTGACTCCCCGCCTGATAGAGTCCTTGTCGGCCGATGCAGACTGAGATAGTCAAGACCCACCTGCATTAGGAAGTCCAGCCGATACTTGATCTCCTTAATGACATCCTTGGCGATCGTCTTCTGACGTTCGTCGAGATGATCATTCACCGTAGCAAACCATTCGCTCAACTCAGATAAATCCATTACGGCGAGCTCCCCTATATGCTTATTAGCTAGCTTAAAATGTCGGGATGCCTTCTTGAGTCGATAGCCTTCGCACTCAGAGCATGTCACTATAGTCAGAAAGTCTGATGCCCAGTTTCTGATCTTCTCTGAGCTGGTGTCCTTATACCACCTCTGTAGCATGGTGATCAGCCCATCTTCGAGGATATTATGATTATAATCTGATAGCGTTCTTTTTTCCTTTATGGCCTTATCGATTTTACCATTCAAAATGATGTTCATCGCCTTATCGGGAATATCCTTGATAGGGGTTGAGAGCGTAAACTTGTGTTCTCTGGCAAGCTTTCGGAGTTGTTTAAAGCTTGTGTTCTCTCGTGCTTCGCCTAATGGAACAATGCCTCCCTTGTTTATCGTCTTTGAATCGTCAGGAATGACTTTTTCGAGGTCAACCTCATTGAGCTGACCTAATCCATTGCAGTGCGGGCATGAACCGTATGGACTATTAAAGGAAAAGGTGTTCGGCGATGGCTCCTCATAAGAAATACCAGTATCAGGGCACATCAATTGGTTACTATAGGGCTGAACCTCATCTGTATCTACATCATAGATCTGAACAAAATTGTCACTCAGCTTGAAGGCCACTGCCAACGATGAGGCAATGCGCTCTCGCTTGGCTGCTTCAATCTTGATGCGATCGACGACTATTTCTATGTCGTGTGTTTTGTAGCGGTCTACCTGCATGCCAGGCATGAGATCTTTGATCTCGCCATCGACACGAACTTTGGTATATCCCTTCTTGCGCATTTGTTCGAAGAGCTCTCTATAGTGACCCTTACGAGCACGGATCAGCGGTGCAAGGATCATAATCTTCTTGCCATCATAATCTGCCAAGAGTTTCTGAATGATTTTCTCTTCAGAGTACTTGACCATACGCTTGCCAGTATTGTAGGAATAAGCTTCCCCTATACGAGCATATAACAATCTGAGAAAATCGTAAATCTCCGTAGTCGTGCCTACAGTAGATCGTGGATTCCATCCTGTAGTCTTTTGTTCTATTGAGATGACTGGGCTAAGCCCTTCTATCTTCTCCACATCGGGCCGATCCATCTTGCCAAGAAACTGCCTCGCATATGACGAGAAGGTCTCAAGATAACGGCGCTGCCCCTCGGCATAAATGGTGTCAAAAGCGAGAGAAGACTTCCCGCTTCCACTTATGCCAGTAATCACTACCAACCTATTTCTAGGAATCTTTACATCTATATCCTTAAGATTATGCTCTCGAGCACCTATTACACTGATATGCTGTTCTTCCACCGAGTTTATTATAATCTCTTAATCAATTCACTCACCAGGGGAGTAATCTTCTGTTCCACCTTTTCTGCAACGTCTATAACCTCCTGATGGGTTACTTTTTTAATGGCAGATATTGGAAAACACTTATTGGTTACTGCCGTAAGCACACAGGATGATAATTCCATATGCCTAGCGACTAGTATTTCGGGGATCGTTGACATCCCTACCACCGTAGCTCCGATGATGTGCAGATAGTTATACTCCGCTTTAGTCTCAAGATTTGGACCTGGTAATCCTCCATATACACTGTCATGTAAGGTCGTGCCTTGTTCGCCTGCTATCTCGTGGCACAGTTTGATTAAGACTGGATCATAGGCATCGACCATATCTGGGAATCTTGGACCCAGGCGTTCATCATTATGACCCAACAATGGGTTGTCATAATGTAAGTTGATATGATCATTTACTACGGTTATGTCTCCCGCCTCATAATCCTCATGAATACCTCCTACCGCACTGGCTATCACCAAATGTTGAGCACCTAAAAACTTGAACACTCTTATCGGTAAGGTCACCTCCTTCATACTGTAACCCTCGTAATAGTGGTATCGCCCATTTTGAGCGATAACCTTCTTTCCATTTAGGCTACCATATACCAATTGTCCTTCATGGCCTTTGACGGTCACTGGAGGAAAATGAGGAATGTCCTCATAAGCTATTACATGCTCTACGTCGATATGCTTAACTAAGTTACCGAGTCCTGTCCCGAGCACTATGGCAACATCGGGCTTATCCTTAATAGTGGCATTTATGTATGCAGTAGATTCTTGGATTTGATCATAGTATTGATCCGTCATTATGGCTCTCTTTCAGATTGTATCACGATATACCGCACAAAATTAAGCTTCTCGAGTAAAGTAGCTGCTTTATTGAATGTTCAGCCCATATATTAATACCCGTTGTCTCCCCTAAAAACCCTATATTCGCACACGATTTGAAGGAAGGGAACTGAGATGTTCCCTTTTTTTAATAAAACTATATCGATGATAGAAAAGCTATTGTCAGATGCACTGACTACTAAATTTACCGAAGAAGAGTACAACGATTACTATTTGGTAGAGATCGTAGTGAAGAAAAATGATAAGGTTGAGGTCTTTATCGACTCGGACACCAAACTGAATATCAGAAACTGCCAACGCATCAGCCGGCACTTAGAACATCTGATTGAAGAGAATGGATGGCTTGGAGAAAAGTATACGCTCGATGTGTCGTCTCCAGGAGTTGACAGGCCGCTGAAACTGCATCGCCAATACAAGAAAAATGTTGGGCGAAGGATTAGAGTGATCAATGATGAAGATGAAACACTTGAAGGCCGGATGACAGCGGTTTCAGATGATTCAATCACCTTGATCATAAAGCATAAGAAGAAAGAAGAGGAGGTAACACTCCTAATAGATAAAATTAAAAAAGCCAAAATACTCGTAAGTTTTAAATAGAGCTGGATGAACTTAATTGAGACATTTTCAGAGTTTAAAGCGGGCAAGAATATTGATCGCCCGACGATGGTAAGAGTACTGGAAGATGTATTCAGAACCCTTATCAAGAAAAAATATGGCACTGACGATAATTTTGACGTCATTGTAAACACCACTAATGGTGACCTTGAGATCTGGCGTGTTCGTGAGATCGTACCAGATGGTGAGGTTACAGATGATCGCGCTCAAGTGTCTATCACTGATGCTCTCGAGATTGACGATGATTACGAGATTGGTGAAGAGTGCTATCAGGAGTTGGAGCTGGCTGAGTTCGGACGTAGATCAGTGATGGCTGCGAGACAGACCTTGATCTCAAGGATTATGGAGCTCGAAAAAGACGAAATATTCAAAAGATATTCAGATCGTGTCGGTGATATCGTCGTTGGCGAAGTTCACCAGATTCTGAAGCGTGAGATGTTGATTATCGACGACGTTACTAATAATGAGCTCGTGCTGCCTCGTAATGAAATGATTAAGGGAGACTTCTTCAGAAAAGGAGATATGGTCCGTGGAATCATCAAGCGAGTTGATATGAGAAACAACAATCCTGCTGTCGTTATTTCTCGGACAGATAATAATTTCCTTGCTAAATTAATGGAGCAAGAGGTGCCTGAGATCGAAGACGGCCTCATTACTATCAAGAAGATTGTCCGCATTCCAGGTGAAAGAGCCAAAGTTGCTGTGGAATCTTATGATGATCGTATCGATCCGGTAGGTGCATGTGTGGGTATGAAGGGTAGTAGAATACATGGTATTGTGCGCGAACTCAAAAACGAAAACATCGATATTGTTAATTATACTAGTAATATCAACCTCTTCATACAGAGATCTTTGACGCCAGCTAAGGTTACAAGCATCAAATTAGATGATGAATCTAAGACCGCTGCAGTATTCTTAAAACCGGATCAAGTGTCATTGGCGATAGGTAGAGGAGGTAGTAATATCAAATTAGCGAGTAAGCTCACAGAATTTGAGATAGACGTATATAGAGATACAGACGAAGAAATCGACGATGTAGACTTAGACGAGTTTACTGATGAGATTGAAGAGTGGATCATCGATTCCCTTAAGTCTATAGGCTGTGATACAGCGAGGAGTGTATTACATTTGAGCAAAGAGGAGCTTATCCGTAGAACTGATCTCGAGGAAGAGACCATTTCTGATGTGTTGAAGATATTGAGCGAAGAATTCGAGGAATAAGCATAGAGGCGAAGAGAAAGGAAAAACTTTAGAGTTATATATGGCGAAAAGGCTAGTTAAGGTTGCCAAGGAACTGAATGTGGGTACTTCTACTATAGTAGAGTACTTGATGAATAATGGGTTTGAGATAGATAACAAACCTACCGCTAAGGTATCTGATGAGATGTACGCTAAACTCCTACTGGAATTCAGCCATTCTAAAGAAGAGAAATCTAAAGCTGATTCTCTGATCATTGGTAATCGTGCCGTAGAAGAAGAAGCTCCGAAGCCTACTCCCGTTGTAGCGCCTCCTCCACCTCCACCAGTCGAGAAAAAGGTGGAACCAAAACCTGAGCCTAAAAAAGTTGCGAAGCCAGAAGAGGTTAAAATTGAGGCTCCAAAAATCAGCGTCAAGGTTGTTGATAAGATAGATCTCGATAAGGATAAGGATAAAGAAGCTCCGAAGCCTGCACCGAAGGAAAAGGCTGAGCCTAAACCTGAGGCAAGCAAGCCTAAGAAAGAGGTTCCTGAGAAAACTCCTGAAGCACCAACTAAAGCACCTGCTGATGAAACAGTAAGAGCGAAAACACCTCAGCTTCAGGGTCTGAAGATCATGGGCAAAATCGATACTGATAAGCTTAAGACAAAGCCTAAGAAGGTTGAAAAACCCAAGGATACAAAACCAGGTGAAGCAGATGACAAGAAAAAGCGCAAGCGCAAGCGCAAGAAAATAATCACCAATACTGGTGGTGGAGGTCGTGGAGATAATAGAGGTGGCAATCGAAGAGGCGATAACCGTGGTGGCAAGAGAGGTAACGAACCAAAAGAAGTCTCAGAAAAAGAAATAGAAGAGAAGATTAAGGCTACAATGGCCCGAATCAAAGGTGGAAAATCTAATAAACGTCAGAAGATCCGCCGTGATAGCCGGGTAGAAAAAAGAGAGAAGCAAGAGGTACTCGAGAACGAAGGTCAAACTGAAACTATCCAGTTAACAGAATTCATTTCTGTATCGGAGTTAGCCAGTTTACTCGACATCCAAGCCACCGACATTATCATGTCTTGTATGAATATGGGTGTGATTGTGTCTATCAACCAGCGACTTGATGCAGAAATCATCGAATTAATCGCTGACGAGCACAATAGAGAGATAGAGTTCATCAGTGCAGAAGCCATAGATGAAGAACAGGAAGAGATCATAGACGATCCTGCAGACTTGGAGTCTCGTGCACCAATTGTAACTGTAATGGGTCACGTAGACCATGGTAAAACTTCCTTACTCGATTATATCAGACAAGCAAATGTTGCTAGTGGCGAGGCAGGGGGTATCACTCAACATATCGGTGCTTACGAGGTAAATGTTAACGGTAAGAAAGTTACTTTCCTTGATACTCCGGGTCACGAGGCCTTTACCGCGATGAGAGCGAGAGGTGCCAAAGTAACTGATGTTGTTATCATCATCATAGCAGCTGATGATCGTATCATGCCGCAGACGAAAGAGGCAATCAGTCACGCTCAAGCGGCAGGTGTGCCAATGATATTTGCGATCAACAAAATAGATAAAGACGGTGCTTCTCCAGATCGAATTAAGCAAGAACTTGCAGGTATGAACCTCCTCATAGAAGAGTGGGGTGGCCAGTTTCAATCACAAGATATATCAGCTAAGACAGGTCTTGGTATAGATGATTTATTAGAGAAGATCTTACTGGAAGCGGAAGTGCTAGAATTGCAGGCCAATCCGAATCGTAACTCTATAGGAACTGTGATAGAGGCCTCTCTCGATAAAGGGCGTGGTTATGTCACGAAGATGCTAGTCCAGACAGGTACCATGTCTATCGGAGATGTCGTCGTCGCAGGAGGATCATCTGGAAAGGTAAAAGCCATGTTCAACGAGCGCGGTGAAAGACTTAAAAAAGCGGGCCCATCAACACCATTATTGCTCTTAGGGCTTAATGGTGCTCCACAAGCAGGAGAGAAGTTTAAGGTCGTAGATTCAGAACAAGAAGCGAGACAAATAGCTTCTAAGCGTCAACAGATAGATAGAGAACAATCCAACCGTGCTAACAAGCGTATCAGTCTCGATGAAATCGGCCGACGATTGGCATTAGGCAGCTTTAAGGAGCTTAACCTCATCGTTAAAGGTGATGTGGATGGTTCTATTGAAGCCCTCTCAGATTCATTGATCAAATTGAGTATTGAGTCTGTTCAAGTCAATGTAATACATAAGGCTGTAGGACAGATAGCTGAGTCGGATGTACTCTTAGCATCAGCTTCTGATGCCATCATAATAGGGTTCCAAGTGCGCCCATCAAGTGGGGCCAGAACTCTTGCAGAACGTGAAGGCGTTGAGATCAAGACTTACTCGATTATCTATGAAGCCATAGATGAGATCAAGAGTGCCATCGAAGGCATGCTTGAGCCAACTAAGGAAGAGAAAGTCATGGGTGAAGTTGAGGTTCGTGAAACCTTCAAAATCAGTAAGGTAGGTACTATTGCAGGTTCTTATGTCAATTCTGGTATGATCACCAGAAATGCATTGATTAGAGTAGTTCGTGATGGTATCGTCATGTATCCTAATAAGCAAGGTCAAGTAGGTGAAGTAGCAGCACTAAAGAGGTTTAAAGACGATGTCAAGGAAGTTAAGAAAGGCCTTGAGTGCGGTGTACTAGTCAAGAACTACAATGACATCAAGGTTGGCGATATCATTGAAGCCTACGAAATCGTAGAGATAAAACAAACCCTCGATTAGAAATCGCGCCAAACTAAAGGAATATCTAGATGAATTGGTCGACAAGTACAATCGCCCAAGCTTCATCGAGAAAGATCCCATCAGCATTCCACATTCATTCACCAAGCTTCAGGACATCGAGATCAGTGCCTTCTGGGTAGCTATGTTATCATGGGGTCAACGCACCACCATCATTAACAAAGCTCAAGAGTTGATGAGTCTGATGGATCATGCGCCATATGACTTTATACTCAATCATAAGGACACTGATCTGAAGCGGTTGCTGTCTTTTAAACATCGCACTTTTCAGCCAGACGACACACTGTATTTTATCGATTTCTTTAAGCGGTTCTACTCAGCACATGGCTCATTAGAAGAGGCCTTTTTCCCTAGTCCAACGACAGATGTCTATACCGCACTTAACAATTATCACAACTTGTTTTTTGATATAGACTACGCTCCAAAGCGCACCCGAAAACATGTCTCGACACCAGTACGAAACAGCTCTTGTAAGCGGCTAAATATGTTTTTGCGATGGATGGTGAGACATGATGACCGAGGAGTGGATTTTGGCCTTTGGACGTCCATATCTATGTCACAGCTCATGATTCCACTAGATGTACATGTCTATAAAGTTGCTCATCACCTCAAGTTGTTGAAGCGAGAAAAGGCCGACTGGACATCAGTAGAAGAGCTCACTAAAAATCTAAGAAAGCTCGACCCTGATGACCCAGTCAAATACGACTATGCACTATTTTCTATTGGAGTGGAAAAACGTAACATCACATTGTGACGATCTTGACTTTATTGATTTTATGGGTAGAGCCATGTATCGAACAGAAATAAAAGAATCGGTAGCTCTTCTGATCACTACTGATATGATACAGGCCATATGTATCTTTTTTCTGCTCGTATTTGGCTGGGTGTGATCGGATGATTTCAGGGTTCTGCAGGGCATTCATCCACTTTTCGAGATATGTTTTGGCCTCATTTTGTGATAAAGTTAGCACCTCTCGATCTATCTGAATCGTAACTTCTTGATCGAGGTTATCAAGTACTTGACTCACATTAGCATTGGGGCTTAGCGCAAATGAAATTGTAAATAACAATAACAACTTACCTATCATTTTCTTCGATTTTGATTAAAAAGAATTAACAAGTAAAGTTGTAGTCGTTAAGCGCTTTGTGTTGGTGGACAGATAAAACTGTATAGCTTCTCCTATTATTGTGAGTACTGAATATTTAGCGCTTAGCACTATCTTGCGCCGTCATCGTGAATAAAGTAAAATGAGTCAGAAAAAAACAGTTTTAGCCATCCTTGATGGCTGGGGAATAGGTAGTAATCCATCCGTTGATGCCATAGCTCAAGGAGATACCCCGTTCTACGATCATCTCATCACAAGCTACCCCACAGCTACCCTGACTACTTTTGGTACCGAAGTAGGTTTGCCAGAAGGTCAGATGGGAAATAGTGAAGTTGGACACCTAAATATAGGAGCAGGACGTATCGTATATCAGGACCTTGCACGCATCAACAAAGCCATTACTGATAATACCCTGCTCGCCCAACCTGCAATCGTTGAGGCTATTAAATATGCCAAAGACAATAACAAGCCTGTACATTTCATGGGGCTCTTATCAGATGGCGGAGTACATGCTCATATCGATCATCTGATCAGCTTGGTCAGAGGCTTTAGTGAACAAGGCATACAGGATATCAGAGTACACTCCTTTCTAGATGGTCGTGATACTGCGCCAGATGGTGGCGCACGATACCTTAAAGAGCTTCAAAATGCTACTGCGGATACTACGGCTCAATTAGTTTCTGTCATAGGTCGATACTATGCAATGGACAGAGACATGCGTTGGGAACGCATCAAAAAGGCCTATGATCTACTGACAAGAGGAATTGGACATAAGACAGATGATCTCATTGCTGCTGTCAAAGAATCCTATGTGCAGGGTGTAACAGACGAGTTTATGGAGCCGATCATAGTTGATCAAGACAAAACTATAAGCGATGGCGATGTAGTCTTCTTCATCAACTTCAGAACTGACCGTCCTCGTGAAATCACTATGGCTCTTACTCAAGATGCACAACCAGAGCACGATATGAAACCCCTTGATCTCCACTTTGTCACCATGACACAGTACAGTCAAGCCTTCACAGGTCTTCATGTGGTATTCAAGAAAGACCTTTTGCCGAAGACTATTGGTGAGGTGCTTTCGCAGCAAGGCAAAACCCAGGTGAGAATTGCTGAAACAGAAAAATATCCACACGTAACCTTCTTCTTTAATGGAGGGAGAGAGGCCGTCTTTGAAGGAGAGCATCGGATACTCATACCTTCTCCCAAGGTGGCAACCTACGATCTCCAACCAGAAATGAGCGCTGAAGAGTTAACAGATAAGATCTGCGCATATATAGATTCTGATACACCAGACTTCATCTGTCTCAACTATGCCAATGCGGACATGGTAGGTCATACTGGAGATTTTGGTGCTGCACAGAAAGCTGTCGCTACTGTTGACGCAAGCCTTAAGAGATTAGTCGAAAGCGCTTTAGCACAGGACTACCATATCATCGTAATTGCAGACCACGGCAACAGTGATTATATGATTAATGAAGATGGCAGTCCTCATACGGCTCATACGGTCAATCCTGTGCCTATCATATATATATCCCGAGACACAACGGAAGCAAAACTCAGTAACGGAAAGTTGGCTGATATAGCCCCAACTCTTTTATCTTTAATGGATATCGACCGTCCAGCTGAAATGACCGGTCACATCCTTATATCATGATAAAGTACAAGAACATATACGTTGCCGCCACTAACCAACATGTAGGTAAGACTACCAGTACACTGGGGTTAGTGTCAGCGATGCTCCAAAAGAATATTAACGTAGGCTACTGTAAGCCTGTAGGACAGAAGTTTTTAGATCTCAAGAATCTGTATGTTGACAAGGACACCTTGCTCTTTGCCGATCTGATCAAATTTGAAATTAATCCAGACTATCATAGCCCAATCGTATTGCCGAGTAAGGTCGTTAGAGACTTTATACTCAAGCCGGAGAAGCTGGGATTCTATGATCGGGTGGTTCACGCTAATGAGTTCCTCAATAAACATCATGAACTCACCATTTTTGAAGGTACTGGTCATCCGGGTGTTGGTAGCGTGGTAGGGCTATCCAATGCTGAAGTAGCTCATGCTCTAGATGCCGCCGTAGTGATGATTCTTGAGGGAGGTATAGGGAGCACCATTGATAAGTTTCATATGTGCCGTGCCGTATTTGAGCAACGTGGTGTGCCCATCATCGGTGTAATTATCAATAAGATCCGACCCGATAAGATGGAGCAAGTCAAGCTCTACTTGTCTAAGTATTTTGGATCTATTAATATACCCGTCTTGGGTTATGTCCCTTATGATAAAAATCTCGCCCACCCACTCATGAGTACGGTCTGCAATAGTATCAAGGGCGAAGTCGCTGAGAACTCTCACTGTCTATATACTAATCGTGTTGAAAACATTCTGTCCGGATCATCAGTTGATCTTAAAGAATTAAAAGAATATCGCAACAACCTCATCGTCACCAGCGCCCGAACGATGGATCGTGCAGTGTCTCGTGTTGACAACTTTGCTACTGCCAATGACCTGCCTAAGTCCTCAGTCTCAGGGGTAATCGTCACAGGCGTGGGAGAAATCTCCCAAGAGGTCATAGATTTTGTCAAAAAGTATGACGTGCCTTTGATTCGCACGATATTCGACACGTTTGGTGTGGTGATCAACATTTCTAAGATAGAGGTGAAGATCAATCGTCAGACTCCCTGGAAGATTCAACGTGCGATTGAGTTAATCAGTAAAAATGTAAATCTAGATCAGATCATGATTCCTCCTCAATAGAGGAGCAAGAGTCACTCATAGATAATCACTCCTTCTGCCATCATCTTTAATTCCATCTTGGGCTCTGTGATGGCAGCAATCTCATCAGCAGTTGCACCTCCATCTGCAGCGTAATGTCTCAATTCACTAATTGAAGTAACTGTGTTACTTAATACTCCTGATACAACCACTTCTTTACCCGACGCATCGAGCGGCATGAAGAATGCATAATCTTTAAACTTGATGAATACACTCTCGTCAGAATCATCTACAATATTCATCCAGCATCCTTTCGCTTGGCAAACTGACTCAATAATCCCCTTTATTTTGACTGTTCTTTCCTCCCCTTTTTCGAAGCCTACAACACTTTCAGAGATGTCTATAGCATTGGTTTCATTGATCTTTTCACCGAAATATAGCTTGCCATCAGCTACCTCAGTTGGTACGGCTTCCTGCTTACAGGCAATGACTAAGAATGCGAGAAGGATATATAGAAATTTCTTCATCCGTTTTTTATCCAAAAATACAAGCTAAAGCGTATTAGAGGACTATTTCTATTTGAATAGAAAATCCTTATTTTTGCGCTCCAATTTTTGGAAAAGTTCTTAACATAATTTTTTAATGAGACAATATGAAGTCACTTTCATCGTCGATCCCGTACTGTCGGGCGATGAAATAAAATCGACAGCTAAGACTTACGAAGACATGCTCAAAACAGAAGGAGCTAACATCGTAAACATAGATGCTATGGGTCTTAGACAATTAGCCTATCCGATCAACAAGAGATCTTCCGGCATCTACTACGCTACAGAGTTTCAAGTAGAAACTGGTGAAGTGATCCCTAAGCTTGAATTAGCCCTCAGACGTGATGAGCGTATTATGAGATTCCTAACGGTCAAACTAGACCGATATGGTATCAAGTACAACGAGGATAAGAGAAACGGGTTAATAGGCAAAGTACAGAAGCCAGAGAAGAAAAGCTCTAAAAAAGACTCTCGAGATTCTCGAAAGCCTCAAGCTAAAAAAGTTGTTAACCCAGCTCCTGCAGTAGCCGCAGCGCCAGTAGTAGCTAAAAAAGAAGAAGAATAATGGCATCTAGAGACGACATAAAATTCTTAAGCAATCCAAATATTGGATCCAAGAAAAAGAAGTACTGCAGATTTAAGAAATACGGTATCAAGCATATCGATTATAAGGACGCTGACTTCCTTTTACAATTTATCAATGAGCAAGGTAAATTACTACCTAGACGTATCACTGGTAACTCTCTCAAGCATCAGAAGAGAGTGGCTATCGCTGTAAAAAGAGCGAGACACTTAGCCATCCTACCTTACGTAGCTGATTTATTGAAATAACTTTTAAAAAACGAATAAGAACATGGAAGTTATTCTATTAAAAGATATGGGTACACTTGGTGATAAGCACGAAGTGGTACAGGTAAAAAATGGCTATGGCAGAAACTACTTAATCCCTAAAGGATTAGCAGTGATCGCTAACGCGCCAAATATGAAAAAGCTTGATGACATCGTATCGAAAGAAAAAGCAACAGAGGAGGCAAGAGTAGACGAGTTTAAAGCTATGATGACTAAACTTGACGGTCAGACGCTTAAGATCGGTGTTAAGTCCGGTACGAGTGGTAAGATCTTCGGTAGCGTGACAGCTATCCAAGTGGTCAATGCAATAAAAGAGCAATTCGATATAGAAGTGCCACGTAAGAAGGTAACCTTGCCTGACGATATGAAGGAAGTAGGTACTTATACTGCTGAGATAGCCTTGCATGAGAATGCAACAGGGTCGATGGAATTAGAATTAGTTAAGGAGTAAGATTTACTACTTAGTTACAGTATACAGAAGCGTGATTGTCTATTGATGGTCACGCTTTTTTTATTGCTATTGTGATTCTCTTCATCGAAACTTTAAGCGTTACCTCTTATTTTAGCTTACACAATTTCGCCAGACCATGATATCATCAGCTCGTCCATATATATGCATACTATTCTTTTTCTTAGGAGTAGATCAAGTTACCTCCCAAGGGTGGGAACGTTTTATTCCTGATTTTGAAACTACTTTTTCATTCTTTGAAATAGGAGAATTACATGAGGGTACTTATACTATTGCTTCTCAGGAAGTCATATTCGTAATATCCGAATCTGGAGAATTATTGAGTCAAGTGCCATTTAGCCTAAATACTAACTTACAAGTATTCCAGAATAGGATTTATAATATAGAAGATCCATTCTCTATTGGCGTATACTCTAATACCGGTGAGTTATTGGACCTAATAGTCTTACCAAATTTCGTTACTAAATTCAAGATAAGTCCAGAGGGAGAGATTATTGCATTTAATGGTTCTCAACTCTTTAAAACAAATTTACAAGGCGAGCTAATACGCATTTCAGAAGAACAAAGCTTTGATAGTTTTGGCTCCAACATTAATCTCTTATCTGATGAAAGAATCGCAATATCAAATCGCCGTTCTGCGTCGTCAAATCTAGTATTATACGATTCTAATCTGGATCAGATCCTTGTCGTAAACAATCAAGACTTAGCCCAGACGGCTGTTTCTCATGTTCAGCAATTAAATGATGAACAAATCATTTTTGCTGGCCGTAGTTCTGGATTTGATGCTACTACAGTTGGCATTATGGATAATTCAGGAAACTTAGAGAAAAGTATTGAATTTCCTCTTCCTGAGGATAATGAAGGTTTTGATAATGTTCTCGATCCTCGTGGACTGAGTATTAGTGGAGGTTTAATCGGCTTTTTAGCCACTTCAATCGAATTAGGGCCTAATGCCAGATTAGTATGCCTCAACTCAGATTTGGAGGTATTAGATTCCATAAAACTAACCTTAGGAGGAAATGCAACCAATATTGTTTCAAATAATTCTAATGGATTTGTTTTTGGATTTAGCGAATCTACTGATCCAGCTAACCACTCTTTTAACACTCCTAGTAATCCAATTTTCTATTCAACTTTTGATGGATGTAACCTTCCTAGTAATACACCACGGATATCCGGAAGAGTTGAAAATATGGATTTAGGACTTTCGAATATCAGATTGCTACAATTGCCAGATTCCATAACTAGATATACAGACGGTGAAGGCTTTTACAAT
>CAZDHV010000067.1:0-14030 GCA_964505335.1 uncultured Saprospiraceae bacterium
CGTACTCTGTTAATCTAAGATCAAGATTTGGCTGATGCTTATGCTGCTTGACGAAATTCGGATTGATCTGTGAGAACAGTTCAGAGCGGTATTTATTTTTATTTCTTTTGCTCGTAACTAGATTGATCAAGGTAATACCAAGGGCCGGCACTACACCCAAAATCGAACCCACACCAAAGCCAGATAAAAAAGGTATATCAAAATCTTGCAATGCAATTCCAAAGGTTACACCACTCGCTACTATTGTTCCCAAGGCTGCGTAGTTCGCCACTCTTTCATGTTTACGAGCTTTATCAAATCGATAAAACAAGTTTGCCGTTCGCTCATCATATAGAAACAGATAATCAAACTCGTGCAACTTGCCTATATGGTCGCCTGATTGAAACTGGTGTAGCGATAGTTGTTCAATAGGTCCTTGTCCATAACTGTCAACGATTCTATATTCCGGCGAGACTTCATCCTGGGCATACCCAGTGACCGATATCATCATGAAAAGAATAAGAATATTTAGATACTTCATGTTTTTAGTTTTATTCTAATCCGAATCTGTCCTTAATACCAGCAGCATAAGAGTAGCATATAAATCATGGCCTATTCATACGGGTTAAATCAAGTAATGATCATACTAAGATCGAATTATAGATTTATCGAAACGAATTGATTTTTATATAATTTTTAGGGTAATCTAAATTTTTATTTTAATAAATCATTATTTAATTTTGCAGTTAAGCAAATTATGTTGAAACTATCCCTACACATCTTAGTTGGCCTTTTGTTCATGCTATCGTTGCAACTTCAAGCTCAACATGGAACACTCAGCGGCGTCATAACCAATGAGCTTAACGAACCACAACCCTATGTTCACATCATCTTGTCTGATCAATATGGTGGCATATCCGATATAGATGGCTCATTCGTAATATCGGAAATCACTCCAGGGACTTATGAACTAAAAACTTCGATTCTGGGATATCAGCAGATAAAACAGAACGTATCGATCCAGGCTAATCAAGAACAGCGACTTAACCTGTCCCTACAAGCAGACCTCAACACACTCGATGAAGTAGTTGTCACTGGCACTTTGAAAGCAGTCAGAAGATCTGATAGCCCAGTACCTGTTGATGTGTATACGCCCGCATTCTTCAAGAAAAACCCGACAGCAAATGTCTATGAAGCCCTCCAAAACGTCAATGGGGTAAGACCTAACTTAAACTGTCAGGTTTGTAATACAGGAGATATTCAGATCAATGGCCTCGATGGACCATACACACTCGTGCTCATAGATGGTATGCCTATTGTCAGTAGTCTGGCTACTGTCTATGGGCTATCTGGAATACCCAATGCCATGATAGAACGTATGGAGATCGTTAAAGGCCCCGCTTCATCACTCTATGGTAGTGAGGCGATAGGTGGTCTAATCAACATTATCACTAAGGATGCCTCTAAAGCTCCTGTTCTCTCGCTAGATCTGATGGGTACGTCGTGGGCCGAGTATAATGCCGACGTAGCTTTAAAGCTCAATGTGGGTCGAGTGGCAGATGTCTTTACAGGTGTAAACTACTTCAACTATAGCAATCCTCAAGATCGCAACGGCGACAACTTCACTGATCTGGCGATACAGGATCGAATATCAATATTTCAAAAGTGGAATTTCAAGCGTAAAGACAATCGATTATTCAGCCTTGCGGCAAGATACTTTCATGAAGATAGATGGGGTGGCGAGTTAGACTGGACACCAGAATATCGGGGTACCGATCAAATCTATGGCGAGTCCATATTCACAGATAGATTTGAATTGTTAGGTCAATATCAACTACCCACGGTCAACAATATGATGTTAACCTTCTCATACAACTCTCATCATCAAGACTCATTCTATGGTGATGAGCCATATGTAGCAGATCAAGAGATTGCGTTTACACAACTAACATGGAATAAGCAGATAGGTCATCATGACCTTCTAGTAGGATCATCATTCAGGTATACCTATTATGATGATAATACCACCGCAACAAGTAACGGCATTGACGATGCTGACAATGATCCTGACCATATATTCCTGCCAGGCATATTTGTTCAGGATGAAATAGTTTTCAACCCAGAACACACCATACTCTTAGGATTACGCTACGATTATAATGACGATCACGGAAGCGTATTCACCCCTCGGGTGGCATACAAGTGGAGTCCTTCGACTACAGACAACTTTAGGGTTAATGTAGGCACTGGCTTCAGGGTAGTCAGCTTATTTACTGAGGACCATGCAGCCCTTACAGGCTCTCGAGATGTAGTAGTCGCCGAAGAATTGCTCCCTGAGCAATCCATTAATGTCAATCTGAACTATACTAAGCGGCTTTATATGGCCAATGGTGGCTCTGCCAATATTGAGTTATCCTCATGGTTCACACGTTTCAGCAATATCATCCTGCCTGATTATGACACTAATCCTAATCAAATCATCTATGATAACCTTGATGGGCATGCCATCACTAAAGGGCTAAGTTTAAGTGGAGACTTAACCCTGCCATCTGGATTGAGTTTTAATCTCGGTGCGACCATTATGGATGTTTCTACCACAGAAAATGGGGTTACCCAGCGCCAGATCCTCACCGAGCGATTTGCCGGAAACTGGTCTGCTAGCTACAAGCTACCGAATAGAAAATGGAGCATCGACTACACTGCCAATCTATATGGGCCACTGAGGCTACCTCTATTGGGAGAGCTCGATCCACGGCCTGAGTTTTCGCCGTGGTGGAGCATTCAAAATATTCAGCTCACTCATAGACCAAATGACGCTTTAGAATTCTATGGAGGTATTAAAAACCTACTCGATTGGACACCTTGGAAGAATCTCGAACAACCCATCATAGCCAGGAGTTTCGATCCATTTGACAGCGAGGTGTCATTTAACCCAGCTGGAGAGGTTATTCCTACCAGCAACAATCCATTTGCGCTGACTTTTGATCCAGAGTACGTTTATGCGCCAAATCAGGGACGGAGACTATTTTTCGGCATTAGATATACCTTGAATTAAATGAGAATACTATCATATATTTCTTTCTTTTTAACCATCATAATTCTTCTTTCTTGCTCTACTTCAAAATCTCTCAGAACAAGTGATTTGACAACTTATGACATCTCAAAACTGGACGGTCTTGTAGAGCAAGCGGATCGGCCTATAGTCATATTCATACATGCCGAATGGTGCACTTATTGCAGAAACATGGAGCATACCACCTTTCGAAATGAGGACATTAAAAAGCTACTTACGTCTAAGTATCATTTTGTGAGCTTTGATGGTGAGGACAAGCGCTCATTAAAATTTGATGGTAATATGTTTACCTATAAACCTCATGGGAACACCAGTGGCACCAATGAACTCACTCAATTATTAGGAGAAGTCGATGGTGAGTTGTCATACCCCACCTTAGTAATTATGACGCCGTCTCGCAAGATTGTGGAACGCTACAACACCTTTCTTTCTTCAGAGCATTTATTAGAGATTCTATAAACAGTAGCAACCCTATAAAATCCAGCACAATTATCCTAACTCATTAGGGGGTATCCTATCTTCGCACGTGTCTAAACAATAGTTTCTAATCCATTCATGGAACCATCCTTAAAATCATCCAGGTAGTTCTATGAACAAATGTAGGAGATCACAACACATCATAGTCAATCGGAGCTCTAAACTGAATTGTCAAATTAGATCTTAGCAATTGATTGTCCAATGCGAACCAAAGTCTTGAATGTCCTAGAGCATAATACAGCAGGTGCTGTATATACCGTCCTAAAAAAAGTCATATCTATTGCTTTACTCTGCCTGATGGTCAACTATTGCCCTGGACAACTGAGTCTGACGGATAGCTTAAGAACAGCGCTCGAAAACAGCTCTTCCGATAGCATTCAATTAGAATTGATGGATCAGCTTGTCAATGAATGGATTGGATTGAATCTAGATTCTGCCACATATTATGCGCATCAGTCTGTAGAACTGCAAAGATCGGATCTCGATAGCCGCCAGAAAGCAAAAGCGCACTTTAATTTGGGACTAGTACTATATGAGACTGATGAGCGAGAATCGGCTCTACAACAATTCACTATAAGTAATGACATAAGTCGAGACTTAGGCCTCATCGAAATTCAATCAAGGAGTCTGATGAGAATAGCTAATTATCACAGATATGTCACCAACGATTCTACCAAAACAGTCAATGCCCTTCTAAAGAGTGCAGAACTGTCTGTAGCGGCAAATTTTGAATGGGGTGCAGCACGATCATATGCCAAACTTGCCTCATTCTATACAGGATATAATGACATCCAGTTGTGCGAAGATTATCTCGAAAAATCAGCTAAGCACTATATTAAGGTGGAGAGAGGCCCGTTGACTATAGCTCATTATTACAATGAAGTAGGTAGTAAGATCTGGGATACCAACCCACTCAGAGCGATGGATCTATTCTATGCGGCAAAAGAATATGCGAACACCCCCAATGTCATGTTGAGCCTGGCAAGAGCACATAGTTATATTGATGATCAACCTACTGCAATTAACTACTTAGAAGAAGCAATACCTTTTTTTGAAGAAACTGAAAAAAGACGAAGAAAACTAGGGGTCGCCATTTCGCTACTCGCCGATGCTCAATTGAAACTAGGAAATCATGATAAAGCAATGATCTCCGCCAACCGTGGCCTAGAGATCCTCATGAAACTAGGAAGAACAGATCAAGTAGCCATTCCTTCCTTGTATCGAACCAAGGCGATTATAGCAGAGTATCGTGGTAATGAAAACGAAGCTGTGAAATACTATACCAAAAGTATCTCAGAGGCCAAAAGGGTCAAGACTGCTTTTGAACGGGTAAAATCATTACTATCGCTCGGAAAGTTCTATATCTCTAAGGACCCTGATACTGCAGATGACCATTGCGATCAAGCCTTGAGAGATGCTGTGAGAAGAAAATATACAAGCCTTGAGATGGAAGCTTGTGATTGTCTTTACCAAATTCATAAAGCTAATGGCGCATATCTTGAAGCCTTAGACTTACATGAACGTAAAAAGATATTGTCAGATTCATTGAGCACAATCAATGTCAAGCATGCCATCGACATCAATTCCAAGTTATCACAAAAGGATAAGCAGCTCTATGAACAGCAATTGCAGAAAGAGCTTAAAGAAAAAGAAGTAAAAACTCAATACAAGCTTATTGCCGTCCTCCTCTTCTCAACCCTACTGGGTGCAACGCTTACGGGATTCTTGATGCGCAATCGAAATAGAATCAACAAACAAAATGAGGAGATTAGCAAGAAAACCAAAGAGCTCGTGCTCGCCAACCACAACTTAGAGCAGACCAATCACGAACTTGAACGATTTGCACATATTGCCTCCCATGATCTGAAGAGTCCTGTTAAGAATATTCTTGGATTAACTGAATTACTCAAATCCAAAATTGGCAATAGAGAATATAATAGTGCTGATGAGCTCATGGAGCTCATTTCTACAAGCGGTAGAAAACTGAACAGACTCATCGAAGATGTCCTAGAGTTCTCAATACTGTCGAGTCCGTTAAAGGCTCAAAAAGAGGTCATTGTATTAGAAGAATTAATAGATCAGATTTCGCAAGAGTCGCAGTATGCTTCTGACAAGTATAAGATCAGCTTCGAGGATTCCCAATTACCCCAACTTATGTGGTATAATTCCAAAATGTTCCTCCTATTTAAAAACTTGATTGAGAATGGATTAAAGTACAATCAATCTGCTCATCCTCAAGTAAGGATACACTATTCCCATAAAGACGGGCAACATTTACTTCATTTTACAGATAATGGCATCGGCATCGAAAAGGAATACTTCGACAAAATCTTCGTAATGTTCGGAAGGTTACACAACTATGCTGAGTATGAGGGAACGGGAATTGGCCTTGCCAACTGCAAAAAAATTGTTCAAGAATTCGATGGAGACATATCAGTATCGAGTGAGTTGGGCAATGGGTCTATATTCACTATTCGCCTCCCCAAGAATATTGTCCATACCTACAACAACCCCACAGAGTCTCAGTCACTACATCCAACATTATTCTGATTGAATCAATACTTGGCATAGGAGCCAAACTAAAAATGCCCACCTACACTCGGAAGATGGGCAAAATCCATTAGGAAATGGAACTCACACTAATTTTTCTTCACTAAGCGTATTAGCCACCTTATCACAAGTATAGTTATCATCTAAATCAGATCTTAGCTGCGCTTCAGCTTACTTTGATTACGTTAGTTTCGCAAGTAAGGTTGCGACCTTAGTAAATCTTTTCTCATTAAAAGGAGAGCTGTATTAATGCTCTCCCTGGGTTTGACCCCTATGCTCAATTAAAATTCTCAATTTATTCGCTCTTGCGAGCTGAGTACTTATCTATCTATTTCACTAGTGATACACCAAATCTAATTCCTATGGTGGTAAGTCTAACATTGCCATGACCTACTCCATTGAGTGGAAGTTTTAAGTAAGGTCCAGCATCTATGAAGTATCCACCGCCAGTTCTTAACTTATAAGTGGTGGACAATTCAATCTGGCTCAGTAATGTCTGGCTTTCTCCTGTAAAAAGCCCTGTGAAGTCATCACTACTTTCAGCGAATCGATAGTCGTATTCTTCCCTCAACATAAAGTTAGACAGTAAATTAACATGAGCCGATAAACCATTGCTTTGTACATCTGAGAAGTGATAAGATGCTCCCAAAGACACATCAATCATATCACAGAGGGCCGATACTTCTTCCGGGGCGACCCCTTCGGTAGATGCCCAAAATCCTACAGGGGGAACATAATCATCGCCTTCAGCCAGATAACATTCACTTATATAACTCACACCAGCATTGATGACAAGCTTAGAGCTCGCCACATACCCCAATCGGAGTCCGATACTATAATCGACGTCACTCAGTCCACCCAAAGGTGACTGTGCGATTTCAATACCCGCATTCGCGCCCACTATAATTTTAGGACCCTTCTCTTCAAGTTTTTCAGACTTCTTCTCAAAAGTCATGTCTCCCTTGTAATCAATACGCTCAAGATCAAAAGGAGCGATTCCAAGTGCTGGTAATGTCGAGATGTACTGATTATCTTCCTCTGCTACTCCCGTAGTACTGAGGGATGACTTTAGTAGGTACTCCGTTGTACTTGTTGACTGTTCATCGATCAATTCTTGCGAGTTGTCATATTGACTCGGATCTGAACCTATCTGATCTAGAGATTCCTGGACACCCTGAAAAGCAATCGAACCATCTCTGGACAATTCAGGATCAATTGTTCTATTTTCAAGTTGAGTAGGACTGGCTGATTGGACAATCGCTGAGGCTTCATGATCATCATCCGATAAATCTTCCCTAACGGCCAAGTTAGCCTGTATATCAGAGGATGAGGTCTGAGCTAACTCAGTTCCAGCGCCCTCATCTATCTTCAATATACTCTCCTTCTGTTCTTGAATAGTTGTAGGACCGTCACCTATCTTAGAACGTTGTTCAGGCGTCCCACTAGAAACTTCCACATCACCCTCGGTATTATCCTCACCTTTCATGGTAGTAGAGCCAGAGTTTTGATCTAAGATCTGACTATCTGAAATTTTCAGATCTGAAACTTGTTCGGTGGAGCTTGTGCTCACGCTATTAATGGTATTAACAGAATCAGATGTGGCACCATCCGCTATAAAAAACCAAAGAACTACTGCAGACATTACTACGAGGCCAGGCAAAACCCACAAAATAGGTCTATCCTTACGCTCATCGTCAAGCATTTTCTCCACTGCTCTCCAATCCTCCTGCTGATATTCAAATACAGGATTATCAGATACCTCTTTAAATCTTGCCACTAATTTGTTGTAATCTCTATCACTCATAACATTGCAAGATTTTTGTCCATCATCTTACGCAAATTTGATTTTGCGCGACTCAGATTAGACTTTGATGTACTTACAGTAATATCTAATTTTTCTGCGATCTCATGATGCTTAAAACCATCTATTACATAAAGATTAAAAACAGTTCTATATGCTGTTGGCAGTCTATCTATCACCTTCAACATGTCCTTATATGACAAGTCAGATATAGCTGGAGAATCAATAGTTATATTAACATTATCCTCGATTGAATCATGCCTGGTAAATTTTTGATTTACTCGTAGATAATCAAGTGATGTATTAACTATTATAGTCTTGAACCATGGTTTAAAATCTAACTTTGTATTGTACTTATCTATATTTTTAAACACCTTATAAAAGCTTTGATTAAGGACCGATCGTGCTTCTAATGGGTCCTTGACATACCTCATGCATATGCCAAGGCCATAAGAATAAAACTGTTTATGCAGTTCATTCTGAGCTGACCGCTCCTTATTGATACATTTACTAATTATATTAAGTAGGTGTGAGTCCAACCAATAAAATTTACTTTCTTATCTGTTGTACGTTTGAGCAGTCGTAATGGATGCGTTTCCTATGTTAAAATGTGAGATTCATATAAATATTATACCCAGATTCATCATGCAGAAGACCAATTAGCAGTAAATCTACCTAACTCCAAAATGCGGAGTGTTTATTGTGAACTGCGATCTTTCTAACTGTCTTGTTGAGATGTGTCGTGGTGTGTGAGTAGTTTGTTCCAATAAAAAAAGCCCACTTGCAAAAAGCAAGCGGGCATAAATCAATCCATTTGAAATGGAACTCACACTAATTCGTTTTTATAAATCTAGTTTGATCCAGAATCTGTCCATCATTACTTATAGTTACCTGATAGATTCCATTAGGTAGGTCACCAACCGAGATGCTCTCCTTAGCTGAATCATTGGACATGATCGAGCTATATACCTTTCTACCAGTCATATCAAATATCTGAAGCTCGCTGTCATCAAGGATATTCTCGTAATCGAGATTGATAACATCGGCGGTTGGATTAGGATATACTGACAGAGAAGGCTCACTAATAATGAACTCACCATACCGCTCACCTGTAATATTAATGCCTGCGGCAGACTTTCTGCCTCTACTCGCGAATGTGATATAATCTGAAAACTCAGAATAAACACCACCAGCACATAGTGCTCTCACCTGCAAGCGAATTGCTCGAGAACTACTCGTCTGTACCAACACTCTAGTACCTCTCAACCTTACATTGAAGCGAGAGCTGCTATCCTCAAATCCAAGAGTAATCTGATATCCTTGTGCATTAGGGCTTCTATCCCAAGCTACTGCAAAGATTCCGCTGCGTATCTCTTCAACTCGTAGGTTGAGAGGAGCACGACATGTCGGGTCACAAGTAATTCTATCTAGCACAAAAGCATTAGAAAGATCAAAGCAGCCCGACAAATCTGAGAGGTTATTACCAACAGCCACTCCGCTTGCACCATCAAATGCTAAGATGTACACGCTGTATGCTCCAGCACTCATGCCATCAACATTAATGGTATTAGTTCTCGGAAGAGCGATAATATCATCGTTGGCATCAGTGACTACTAATCTGTAATTCCCGACTACATTGGATGGCTTGAATGTAAAGAGGTCCGCTTGTCCATCTGCTGCACAGGTCTGAAAAGAGGTACGCCCATCACTCAATGCAAGACTACCAGCCTCTACGTTGCACACAACTGCATCTAACCTGTTGACCTCTATGAAGTTAGCAGAGATATCCTCACAGAAATCATCCATAAGTGTCGATAGAGATGCTCCTATTACTGGATCTGCCAAGCCTCTATAGTTCCAACCCCAGATACGGCATGTGCCAGCAGGTGCTCCACTTAGATCCAGAGTATTAGTAACCGCAGAGTTAGCAAATCCCAAGATGGCATCATTGTTATCTGAGTCGGTAATAATATACCAATAGCTTAAGTTAGGGGCCGATGTCCTATGTTGTACTTGTAATACGATATTGCCAGCTGTTCCTGTATAAGAGGTGCTACCATCAAGTAGACTTACTGAGCCGCCATCGGGAATCTCTCTAAATACTGTGATAAAACCCTCAGAGACATCTTCACAGAAGTCATCCATTAAGGTACTCAATGGGTCGCCTACTACTGGGTCATTAAGTCCTCTATAGTTCCAGCCCCATACTCTACAGGTACCTGCAGGTGCACTGCTCAGATTAATCGTGCTCGAATCAGCTGAATTAACCCAATCTAAGATGTTGTTATCCTCATCAGTGATGATGTACCAATAGCTCAAGTTAGGAGCTGTAGTGGTATGCATCACGTCAAATACAATCTGACCAGCACACTGTGCAAATGTGGTGCTACCATCAAGTAAACTTACTGAGCCGCCATCGGGAATCTCTCTATATACTGTGATAAAACCCTCAGAAACATCTTCGCAAGAATCATCCATTAAGGTACTCAATGGGTCGCCTATTACAGGGTCATCTAAGCCCAGATAGTTCCAGCCCCATACTCTACAAGTACCCGCAGGTGCATTGCTCAGATTAATGGTGCTCGAATCAGCTGAATTAACCCAATCTAAGATGTTGTTATCTTCATCGGTGATGATATACCAGTAGCTCAAGTTAGGTGCTGTAGTCGTGTGCGTCACATCGAATACAATCTGTCCTGCACATTGTGCAAATGTCGTGCTACCATCCAGTAAACTCAATGAGCCGCCATCAGGAACTCCTGGGCAATCCTCAGTCGCAATAGTTCTACATGTCAACGGTAGGATCTGACCTCTTAATTCTCCAGGCACATTGACAAGGCTGTGAACATTGATATAGTACCCTTCATTGAAGAGTGCGTTCACCTGACTTTCATCAAGTTGAAATACGTTATTGCTGGCGCTAAATGTGCCATTTCTATTATCGTCTGCGACATCAATCACTAACGGAAATACGATTGGCCCATTTTCAGTGGATGAACCTAAGTGTATATGAGCTCCACCTGCTAACTCGACATTCAAATCACTCTCAAGATTAGAGAATGACCCACTAACCGTGATCGAACTAGATGCCGCATCAAAATCCACTTGTACCCTTCCAAAGGAAGATACATCTATCGCTGGAAGCTCATTTCTGCCTGATAGGTCAGCAATAAATGAAGCTGTAGAAAGATCGACTATTTGCCCTCTTAATTCTCCAGCTGGAAAATCAAATGAATGGATATTGATGTAATTCTGATTATTCAACACTTGACTGATCTGTTCTTGAGTCAAAGTAAAAGTGTTATTAGCAGGGTACAGAACTGCTGCCATATTACTGCTATCAAAGGCCTGTGTGAGCACGAACTCGACTCCTCCATTGATACCTGGCTCACCTAAGTGAATATGCGCTCCACCTACGATAGAGGTATCTACCATACTACTGATCCCTTCGAATGAACCATATGTAATTAGTTGATCGCCTCTGAGTTCTAATAGTACGTTTCCGCCCGCAGTAGTATTGATAGCCGGGTTTTCATTTAGCCCTGACAAATTAGCCTGTAGATAGGCATCTGCACCAGTGGGAACTAACTGACCTCGCAGCTCACCTGATTGAGAAAACAGCGTGTGAATATTGATGTATAACTCTCTATTTTTCAAGTAGTTAACCTGAGCGTCTGTAAGTTCAAATGTATTGTTTGCTGCCTCGTAACTGCCTCCACGGTTATCGCTATCCAATGTAGGAACAAGGATCACTTCTACCCCACCATTTCTACCTACTGGCGCAAAGTGGATATGTGAACCTCCGGCGATAGTTACATCAAAGTCACCTTCTAAATTGTCAAATGAACCAGATACTCGAAGCATGTTACCAGTTAAGCTGGCATCAATGGTTCCGTATCCTTGACTGGTCACTGGGCACAATGGCTCTTGTGTACCAGTCAATATAGCGGTATAAAACTCGCTTTCTCCTTCTAATCTATTTACTGTGATAAATCCTTCTGAGACATCTTCACAAAAATCATCCATAAGTGTCGATAGAGGCGCACCGATTACTGGGTCCGGCAATCCTCTATAGTTCCAGCCCCAGATACGACAGGTACCAGCTGGCGCTCCGCTAAGATCCAAAGTGTTAGAAACAGCCGAGTTAACAAATCCTAAAATGGCATCGTTATTATCTGCATCCGTAATGATGTACCAGTAGCTCAAGTTGGGAGCCGTAGTGGTGTGCTGTACTTGAAACACAATATTTCCAGCTGTGCCCGTATACGTTGTGCTCCCGTCAAGTAAGCTTACAGAACCTCCATCAGGAATCTCTCTGAACACTGTGATGAAGTCATCAGAGATTTCTTCACAATCATCGTCCATTAAAGTGGATAATGGCTGACCTATTATTGGATCATCCAGTCCTCGATATGACCAACCCCATACTCTACATACTCCCGCAGGAGCATTGCTTAAGTCAATAGTATTTGACTCAGCTGAATTAACCCAATCCAAGATGTTGTTGTTCGCATCAGTGATGATGTACCAGTAGCTTAGGTTTGGTGCATCTGTCGTGTGAGTCACATCGAATACGATCTGACCAGCACACTGTGCAAATGTAGTGCTACCATCAAGTAAACTTAACGTCCCCCCATCTGGAGACTCTCTATATACAGTGAGCGCATTTGACAAATCAAAACAACCCTCTAAATCAGATAAGTTATTGCCAACGGATGCTCCACTGAAGCCAGGATCATATGACACCGCCCAGATAAGACAAGTACCAAGCCCGGCACCTTCCAGATCAAATGGCTGTTGTGTAGGTACCGCCAAAATGTTGCTTTCACTGTCCGTGATGATATATCCCGAACGACTGCCGTTGCCCTGTACGGAGAACACCACATTAAGCGGGTCTGGATTACCATCGATACAGATTGCAGTTGACAGACTAGCATCGGTAAATGTGATCATGCCACCATCTACATCACAGACATCAGCGGTTTCACCAGCCTCATCTGTACAGATAGTTGATGCTCCAACAGAGTAAGCAGATACTCCTTGTTCACCCAGTTCTCTATTAAGAGACCGTGACGAAGCGAAAGCTCCTGCTCTTGCTCCATTTGACCACAGCCCTGCTGCTACAGCCACTGCTTCTCGAGTTCCTCCTGTTCTATTACCCCAGATTACATAATCGACCATACCTGAAACAGATCCAAAGTTAGAGTTCAGATATACTCCAAGTTCATCACCCGCTCCATCTAAATTAAAACCAGATAGAGTCACACTCTCGCCACTTGCAAGATTGAGCGCTCCACACTCAATATCCAAAGTAGACAAGCGATCATACGCAGGTCTGTTGCATAGCCAATAATTAGAAATATCTAAAGTGGTGTCAGAAAAGTTATAGAGCTCCACTGTACCATCTGCTGTAATTTCACTGATCTCTATTTGACTTGATAGCACGCTCACATAAAAGCAGGCTAAAAAGACTAATATAGTCCGGAAATAAAAAATCATAAATCTCAATTTTAGTTATTAAATAATTAGATGTTAAGATTCGAAGCGCTTCGTTACAGGGAGCAATACGGCGACATTTTCATGAAGGATGCGCACAGAACAAATAAGATTTAAAAAAATATATTGAGGACTCGAATGACTGGTGAAAATCATAATAGGAGTCTGTAAAACATGCTCTCTTTTCTAGGATTAGCTTAGGGAGAGATTGCAATAAATTCTGTAAAAACTATATTGCCATTTCGCTAGGGATATCCATCTTACAATCCAATAGAACTGGACCTTACAGCGTCATGACCTTATCCACAGATAGGAATCCTTATCGCTGATTCTCTATCAATAAAATTGTCAAATAGCAACTTCTAACTTATGTTTTGAAGACATCTCTACTCGGTTCAAAAGATGTTTGACGTTCTCCTTCAAAATATTCTAAAAAATATCATAGCGATGGCTAATTTGAATGTCATCTTGGGCCAATAAGTTGAAGTTCAAGAGTACTTGATAGGTCCTGCGTCACCACATTGGACATCTGTTAGGTGATTAGACACTCTGAGTGAGCCCATGATTTAAATTGCGGAAAGTCTCGATTGACTTATTAGTTCGAAGACTCAGTCATTCGAACAGCGATCAGGATAAATCCACATAGGGTCAGAA
>CAZDHV010000068.1:0-6407 GCA_964505335.1 uncultured Saprospiraceae bacterium
AAGTTGCAGTGTGTCAAATACAGATCCGATTACTTCTAGATCTAACATGACGACACTATCACAATTGTCGACAGTGCTGAAGGTGTCTATGTACATCCCACTCTCCACCAGTCGCCGTGAACCAAACGGATAATTTTCATCATCACAGATACTTCGACTTTCTGAAGTCATAAATACTGGACGATCATACTCAAATGCCTCTGATAATCTGCAGTTTCCGTCTTCAAGTGCACGGACCTGGTAGCTTCCATCCCCATGGATGCGTGATAGCTCATGAGAAGTCTCTCCGACGATAGCAATGCCGTCTTTATACCACTGATATTGAAAATCATCAAATTCCAATACTGTCAAGCTATAATCCTCACTACATGGATGGTTTGTTTCCTCAATCTCAAGACCGAACGACTCTATATCTGCCAAGATTAAATTATCAAAGAAGTAGTACGTACTCATCTGGCTGGAGGTAGGTCCGCACGGAGGGCCTATAGCTATGGCGAATATATCTTCTAATGGAGTGATCTCAATAAATGTATTCACCCATGTGTTGTTACCAGACACTCTTACTTCTCCGAGATTCCGCCAGCCAGGTCCATTAGTCGGACAGCCAAACTGGGCATCACCATTACCAAAAGGTAGGTTATCACAATTGGGCGTGCCAAAAAATGTAATAGCGATAGGTGGAGAGCTCTCTCTATCAGCGAATCCAATGTCAAATTCGATTCTGTAAGTTGACCCTCGTTCGAGAGGATTAATGAGGCAGGCACCAGCATATTCCTTCCATTCAAACTCAGGCGTCTGATCGCCTCTTGCTCGACCATCTCTAAATCCCATAATGCCAGCTCCATCAGGGAATGGTGTAGGAGGTGGAAACTGCTCCCAGCCCGACCAGCCACAGTCATGGATAAGATCTGTAGTCGGATCTGAAGCCTGAATCCAGTCCGTAGCACAATTCAGCTGACTGCGTTCAGATGGACAGCAATTTTGTTCTTCAAATGAGGGATTGGGAATCAGTGACTCAGGGATTTGCATCTCGCAAAAACAGTCTTCATCATTTAGATCTATCATGCCATCACCATCGTCGTCAATAGCATTGTTGCAAATTTCGGTTTGTGTAAAAACCACTAAAGGCGCCGCCAGCAGGATGATCTGCAGGAGTAGACAATACGCTTTTCTAAGTGATTTCATTTTCGGTTAGGAAGTTAGCCTGTTAATATAGCAAAGTCATCTCAAATATTATTCTCAACAATAATCAAGTGTCGTGAGTCTATAGAATTGTTGATCTTCGCCGTTTTGTTATTGTAGAATTAAACCAAGAGCGTATGCGATTGAACTCTTTGTGCGTAAAAGATCCTAAATCAGCAGAGACTACACCTTCTCATCAGCTGGCAATTCATCCAACCTCATCATTCGTCTTTGAGTCGGTGGAGTCTGCAGTCCATGCATTTGAGCATCCCATGGATGAACACCTCTACAGCAGATTTGGTAACCCGACGATAGATGCTGTTGCACAAAAGATAGCAGACCTTGAGACTTATGATACAGGATTTGATGATGGATGGGGAGTCATGACCTCATCAGGGATGTCAGCGATAAGTACATTGATATTTGCCAACTTGTCACAGGGGGACAAAATCTTGTCTCAGGCTAACCTATACGGAGGCAGCACAGAGGTTATTCAGAATTTTATGCCTCAATATGGTATTGATGTCGTATGGACCGATTTAACCGATAGCGACAAGGTTATGGAACTTCTTGCTTCCGATCCCACAATCAAACTACTCTACTTCGAGACTCCTTCCAATCCAGGATTGGATTGCATTGATCTAACCCAGATTGCCGAGCTTGGCAAAGCTTACAACGTACTTACAGCAGTAGATAATTCTTTTTGTTCACCTGTAATCCAACAGCCACTTAAGCACGGCATTGACTACGTAGTCCACAGTACCACTAAATATATCAATGGCCATGGGAATGGCATTTCTGGTATCATCATCGGTCGAGGTCTTGAACGAAAGAAGGCCATATGGGGCACTATGAAAATGGTTGGCACGAATTGCAATCCTTGGGATGCATGGCTTACTAATACTGGCATGAAGACTCTTGAGTTAAGGATGAGGGAACATAGTGCTAATGCACAAGCGCTAGCAGAATTTTTATCACAGCATGATCAGGTTGAATCGGTTAACTACCTCGGATTAGCTGATCACCCATATCACACCTTGGCGGCTCGACAGATGCGATATTTTGGTGGTATGATGTGTTTTGAAGTAAAAGGGGGGGTAGAAGCTGGGATCCAATTTATGAATACTCAGAAGATGGGTTCTCTGGCACCCACAATGGGAGATGTTGACACTCTATTGATGCATCCTGCTTCCATGTCTCACAGAAATATCGATCGAGACATTAGAATAGCCCATGGTATAAGCGATGGATTGATTAGGGTATCTGTAGGTATAGAGGATGTACAGGATCTTATAGAAGACTTTGATAAAGCCCTTATACAGGGCTAATGTTAATCTTCTCGATTGACCCGATCGATACTAAAAGCAGGCATACATATCGATAGATATTCACACTCTTCTTCAAATGGATTGGAGTATTGCACTTTACATCCCGATTTAGTGAGTAAGGATTCTCCAGGACCGAGTATTACTGTGTCGCTATCATCAATGACAATCTGCTTCTGTCCTCTAAAAACGAAAGTGATCTCATCAAATTCAGGGGTCTGAGGAGGCTCTCCCCATCCAGCAGGAGCGACCATATGGGCGACACTGTAATCGCCATCGTTGATACTCGCCAACCCAAAATGCTCTCTAATGGTCTTGCCGTCATCTGTAGGGACTACAAATGGTGAGCTTTGCTTAATATATCTTGACATGTGCTTTAGTAATTATAGAGTTCAATTTACTTAATACTTTTGGTTCGGACATGAGGATACTATTGGACAAACAATGACCACAATACATAAAGATTTACCAGAACTATTATGCATAGGGCACATGTGTCATGATCGAGTCGATGCTGGATTTAGATTAGGCGGTACGGTGTCTTATGCCAGTCTAATGAGTGCACATTTAGGGGTTCGGACAGCCTTAATGACGAGTGTAGGTGAAGATTTTAAGTACTGGCAAAGTATTCATGACCAATCCATTCAGACTTATAACCTTCGGGCCGATCGAACAACCGAGTTTGAGAACATCTATTCAGACACAGGTCGAACACAATTCATGCATGAACGTGCTCAGACAATTTTAGCTGTTGACATACCTGATGAGTTACATCAAGTGCCAACTGTCAAGCTCTGTTTAATTGCTGACGAGCTCGATTCGACCGTTGTTCCTTTATTTGCTGATTCATTTGTTGCGGCCTCTATACAGGGATGGTTGAGACAGCGAGATCCTGAATCTGGATTGATTACGCCCAAGGCACTTGATTATAATTTGCTATCTGGCATAGACATGATTTTCTTGAGTTTAGATGACATCGATGGTGATGAGTCCGAGCTTGAACAATTGCGTCGGATGATTGATACAGTCATTGTGACTAATGGTCCAAACCCTGTTCAGATCTACCGAGATAAAGCCATTCTGGAGATGCCCGTCTTTCCTGTAGAAGAAATTGATCCCACGGGAGCTGGAGATATTTTTGCTGCGAGTTTTCTGGTTCAATACCGACGTACGCAGAGCCTCCTACTTGCAGGGGCATATGCGCACAGTGCTGCATCTTATGTAGTGGAACATCAAGGAATATTTCTGGCTCCAGTCGCTGATATTGAGTCGAGATATGCGTCTTACATCGATCAATTCCTATCTTAAGATCCAAACTTCGACCATGTTGATACAGTTGCTGAGCTTCTTGTTGTTTACCGCCATGGTGGCGGGTATATCGGCTTGGCAGATGCGTAAGGCTCAGCTGAATAGCAAGGATGGCTATTTCTTAGGGGGACGGAGTTTGACGGGGATAGTAATAGCGGGCTCGATGCTATTGACCAACATCTCAACTGAACATCTGATTGGCATGAATGGATCGGCATATAAGAATGGTGCAATCATCATCGCTTGGTAAGTGACTTCAGCGCTGGCGCTAATTGTGGGGGCGCTTTATTTTGTTCCGAGGTATCTTAAGATGGGCCTAACCACCATCCCCGAATTTTTAGAAAAGAGATTTGACGGCATGATCCGTAGCCTTGTGGCCTTGCTGCTCATCATATCATTCGTGTCGACCCTACTTCCGATCGTACTCTATACGGGAGCACTCAATATCGAGAGCATTTTTGAGATTTCTGACATGCTGAATATCAGTCAGGCTCAAGGAATTTGGCTAACAGTTATTCTGGTGGGTTCCTTGGGCGCAGTATATGCCATTTTCGGGGGGCTTAAGTTGGTAGCTTATACCGATACAATCAATGGCTTTGGCTTGCTTGTTGCAGGATTGGCAGTGCCGATTATTGCGCTGATCGAGATTGGAGGAGGTTCGATGATTTCTGGACTCCAGAGTGTGTTTGCAAATGCTCCAGAGAAATTTCAACTCATCTCTGACGAACCATCTATAGGCGCAGGCAGTCGACAATCCATCCTGCCATTTGGTGTGTTGTTCACTGGCCTGATCATCAACCAGATCTACTTTTGGACCATGCATCAATCCATAATCCAGCGAGTATTAGGAGCTGTAAGTCTCAAAGAAGCCCAAAAGGGCCTGCTATATACCGGCGCACTCAAGATATTGATCCCATTGGTAATCGTACTTCCTGGCCTAATAGGATATTACTACTTTGGAGATGGGCTATATGATAGTCCCGACTTAGTATATCCCCAACTCGTTAAGCGGGTTCTACCGACTTGGATGACTGGGTTTTTCGTAGCGGTCATTGTAGGAGCTATTCTAAGTACCTTCAACAGTGCACTGAATAGTGCGGCTACAGTCTTTAGTGTAGATTTTTATCAGCGCTATATTAATCGGGATGTGTCAGAATCTCGCCTTGTTTTCTTTGGACGCTTGTGCTCATTTGTCTTAGCTGTTTTTGCGATTGGCATTGCACCATTTATAGCGCATGCACCAGATGGTCTATATCAGTTGCTCCAACAGCTTAATGGCATATTTTTCATTCCTATTGCATCGGTGATTATTGCTGGATTTTTTATACCACAGGTATCAGCAGCAGGAGCTAAGGCCGGACTATTATTTGGTTTGATGTTCTATATACTGATGTACTTCGTATTAGCCGTAGATATTCATTTCGTCCATATATGGGGTATAGAGTTTGTGCTCAACATGCTGGTTATGATCGGCGTATCTAAGCTGTATCCTGTTAAAGAGCGATTTGCTATCCAAGATGTTGGAGCTGTGGCTCTTGTCCCTTGGCGTTATGCTAAGACTATGAGTGTTATCCTCGTGGTAGTAACCCTTGTGATCTACCTGCTGGCAGCCAGCTTAATATAGTTTTATGTGTTGAAACGCTTCCGACTCTATATGCTAAACTGAAAGTTCATTTTCGTTTCTAGGTGAGCAGTCCTAACGGTGATCCTTTCAAACACTCAAGTTATTTTAACTTGTGGTTAGACAAATCAAAATCAATATCTCATGAGGGCGATCACATTCATGCTATCCATATGGATTTTCGTAGTTGTAGGCTGCAAAGAATCTCCAAAGGAACCTTCTTCTAATCAGGAACTACATATTTACCTATGTTTTGGTCAATCTAATATGGAGGGTGTTGGAATTATCGAACCACAGGATACCATTGTTGATGATCGGTTCATGGTATATCAATCGCTTGATTGCAAAGACAAAGCTTATCAAAAAGGTACTTGGCGTACCGCTGTTCCTCCTCTAAGTAATTGTAGTGCAGGATTATCAGTTTCTGATTACTTCGGGAGAAGTATGGTTGACAAGCTACCCGCAGATACAAAAGTTGGAATAGTGACAGTTGCGATAGGAGGATGTGACATCCGGCTATTTGATAAGGATATATACACAGACCATGATTCGACGTATAAGCAAAAGTGGTTTGCTGATAAAATCGCTTCATATAAAGGCAATCCATACCAATACCTAATCGATTTGGCGAGAGAAGCTCAAGAAGATGGGGAGATCAGAGGCATATTACTTCATCAAGGAGAGACAAATACTGGTGATACTCTCTGGCCTACGTACGTCAATAAGATCTACAATGAGATGTTATCAGATTTGTCCTTAGATCCGCAGCGAGTCCCTCTTTTAGCAGGCCAGGTGGTTGGAGTCGATAGTAGTTGTTGTGCAAGCATGAATCCAATCATCAACACACTACCAGATGTTATAGAAACGGCTCATGTAATATCCTCAGAAGGTTGCGGTGCTATGGACAGAGCACATTTCGATTCTGAAGGATATCGCACTATGGGTAGGCGATATGCGGAAAAAATGTTCTC
>CAZDHV010000068.1:6507-13967 GCA_964505335.1 uncultured Saprospiraceae bacterium
ATTCAAGGGGTTTCAACCCCTTGGGGTCAACAAAGGAACATCGTTGATTTGGATTTTCACCCCAATGGGATGAATCCCATTGTCAAAGCGAAGTCTTTGAATGTTTTAGCATCTCTGATTTAAACGTAATATTGAGCCAAAGGGCATTAATGAATCTTATGAGATTACTATCTTAGAAATCTAAGTCAAATAGACCAGCCAAATAAATGATATTGATTAGAAGAAAATATGCATACTTATTATTGTTAATTATTTCTATGTCATGTCAGAGCAGACTGGATTTAGAAACTTCTCGGATGATTCGAATGGATATCAAAGGAATTTCAACAGGAATCCTGTATCCAGTCAATGCTGGCAATAGAATCATGAAAAGAGCTGAATTTGAAACAGTTGTTGAAAGAGAATTGATTGATTCCATGATAAAACATTTAATAGCACTGGAAGAGGATTCTGTTAGATTCCAAAAATCCACAATCTATGGGAGAGCAATACTCTATAACGATCAACGAGAACAAATAAAAGTCGATTATAATAAATATCAAGTGAAAATTGGCTCCGTCGCATATAGAGCAACGGAAGAATTTGAAGATTTTTTCTATTCACTTTTTGAGGAAGAAATAAAGTTTAGATAAATTTTTTGTTTTTGAATCTTGACTACGTTGATCTCAGTTGGACATAGGCTGCACCTGCGAAGGAGTGTTGTCAAGATTTTATTGAGTATTCATCGGCTTTCCTAAGTTTGTTGTCCTCCTCTGTTATCACAACTTAATAATCGATGTTCTATTCCACCGAGACGGATAAGTTCTGTGTCTTCAACCAATATGATAGAAGCTCTTGAGGTAGATATAACCCAATTGGGTTCAATGAACGAAAAGACGATTCAGAAACTTCATATGGTATTATCTCATTCAAGGGGTTTCAACCCCTTGGGGTTACATCGTTGATTTGGATTTTCACCCCAATGGGATTCATCCCATTGCTCTACGAATAATAGTTCTCCTTCTACACTTACTCAATAGTTATCTCGCCAATCTGTTCTTCGCCATAGATTGCACTCGATATCTTTATAATAACTAATAGACCCATGGAGTTACAGTTAACTCACCTCGGTCAACTATAAATACGCTGCTATGAAACCTATATGTTCCCTTGTCATGTGCTTCCTGATCTTTTGTGCAGGATGTAGAACAGATCGCCAGCCCGATAATCGAAATGCGGGTGCTATCTCGGCTAATAAGGCCTTATTACTAAAGTACTGCACGTCATACCCCAGTAATTATCGATCTATCAAAGAGGGTGTGTCTGTCAGATTTAAGTCGACGTATACGGGTAATAAGGCTGGCGATCCAGTTGTAGGCGCCAGTATCAAACCGGCCGTCGATGGCACGTTTGACTGGGTAGCAGCAAATGACCTGAGATTCTCACCTACAGAGGCTTTTGATTACGATACAGAGTATGAACTCATCTTTGATTTACCTGAGCTCTTTGCTCCAATAGAAGTTCCGGATCAAATACTTAAGGTGCCTTTTAAGACTGGTCCACTGGGGTTGAAGATGGCTCTGGAAGGCATTAAAATTGATAACCTGTCTGGCGAAGAGCAGATCAGCTATCGAGGCGTCATTAGTAGCTCTGACTATGTTTCCTCGGAGGCAATAGAGGACATGGTTACGGCGAGCCAAGAAGGCAAAACAAAGCAGATTAATTGGTCCCACCAGAAGTATGGTAAGAAGCACACCTTTGAAGTGGTCGATATAGGCCAATATGAGGAGGAATCTAACTTGTTAGTTCGATGGAATGGTGTAAAGATGCAGCCTGACTTCAGGGGTGAAGAAGATGTCTACATCCAACCCGAGGGAGTATTCGAGTTGTTGAAGGTGGACTTGAGTGATAGCGACGAAAACATTATTACTGCTTCATTCTCGAGGCCTATCGATGCCAATCAAGACATCGATGGACTCTTTACGCTCGATAATAAGATGAACATTAGAACGGCCATCGAAGGGAACCGGGTGTATATCTATCCAGCACAACAGATCCAAGACGAGTTCAGCCTGACTATTTCTAATCATCTGAAGAGCATCGACGGCACAAGTCTGGCCGAAATACAAGAGATTGGTAAACTTAGATTTGACCTGTTGGACCCAGCCATTCGTGCACTGAGTCAAGGCGTCATCTTACCTCAATCGACTAATTCATCATTTCCGATAGAGAGTGTCAATCTCAGAGCTTTAGATATAGAGATTTTCGAAGTCCATGATAACAACGTTTTGCAATTTCTGCAGGAGAACAAGCTTGATGAAGATTATTATCTGGCCCGAGTAGGAAAGATCGTACATCGAGAAACTATTAATATCGAAGACTACGCAGGATCTCTGGAGACCAACACTTGGTCTCGGATCAGCTTGAACCTAAGCGAGTTAATCGATACAGATAGTCGTGCCATACACCAAGTCAGGATAGGATTTCAGCGAGCCTACGCAATTACAGATTGTGATCAGGAGACCCCATCTGAGCCCGTCGTGCGTAGTGGTGATGAGAGCATAGTTAACTATAGCGATGACTTCTACTATAATTATGAGGATCGAAATGTGCCGTGTAAAGGAGCATACTATAGTCCAGACCGATTTATCGTCAGAAATGTGATCGCATCTGATGTAGGTGTAATTGCCAAGCAGGGTAAGGGAAATGCCTTTCATTTTGCCATTTCATCATTGAGTACTGGGGAGTCTGTTTCTGGTGCAAGGGTATTGCTATACGATTATCAACAACAGCTGTTGTCAGAGAGTAGAACCAGCAATGATGGTTTTGTAGTAATGAACTCAGAGAAGAAGGCGGCCTTTGCAATCGTCGAGCATGCTTCAGGATATGCACATGTCGTTCTTGATGATAATGCCTCCAATAGTCTAAGCTCATTTGACATCGGTGGTACCAAACGCCGAGGAGGCATTCAAGCATTCATATACGCCGATCGAGGAGTGCATCGCCCAGGTGATACTATATTTCTTAATGCTATGGTGAGCCTGCCATCATCTGAGGAGCCCTTCCATCCGGTTAAACTATCCGTGAGAGACCCTAAGGGTAATGAGCAGTTTACAGATGTACAGCTAGACCATGTTGGCGGTATATATTCTTGGGCTATTGTTACGGATCCTAACGATATTACGGGTAATTGGAATGCACGACTATCCATCGGTCCCAACAACTTCACCAAAGGACTCCGAGTAGAAAGCATAAAACCCAATAGACTCAAAATCGACTTGGCCACTGAAGAGGAGATCAAGTACTATGACAAAAGCAAACGGAACGCATCCATTACGTCTTCATGGCTTCATGGTGCGCCAGCTAAGAACCTCCATGCAGAGATAGATGCCCAGTTGTTTAATTATAAGCCGATCTACAAAGGCTATGAATCCTACCTATTCAGTGATCCGGCAAAAAAAGGAGCAAGCACTTTGCTAAAGCTCTTTGACGGAACGCTCAATGCGGAGGGCAAGAAAGAATTTGATCTCAAGCTGAATGCGAATGCCTTTCCAGGCAAGATCAGTGCTGACGTTAAGACCCGAGTATTTGAACAAGGAGGGAATTTCTCAGAGAACTTCTCACGGATGAAGATAAGCCCATACTCACATTATAGCGGCGTGCGATCACCCAAAGGAAAGTGGGGAGGCAAGCGTGTCGAAATAGGCGAAAACTCAACTTTTAAAATCGTATCGATGTCAGATGACGGCAAGGCGGCTGGTGGCAGAAAGCTGTCAGTCGGATTCTATAATGTCAAATGGCGGTGGTGGTATTACGAGGGGGAGCGTCGCAATGTATACAAGTTCAATTCTGCAGAACATACCGGTTCGTTCTATAATGAAGTGATCACTACAGATGCCTCAGGGTCTTATGATCTGACCTATGATTTTCAGGATACCGACTATGGGCGTAAGATGATTAGAGTGTGTGATCTGGAGTCGGGTCATTGTACGGGAGAGTTCTTTTATGCCTCGAGGTGGGGGAGTTCCATGCAGCCCGAGGAGCGCAAGAGTCTGACGAAGCTCAATTTTAAGGCTGACAAGGAATCCTATACTGCTGGGGAGGAGGTCGTTGTGGAGATTCCGTCAGAGCAGGGATCGAGAATATTGATCTCAGTGGAGACCAGCAATGATGTCATGATACAGGAGTGGATCGACGCTGAAGGAGACTTGACAGAATATCGATTCGCCGTTAACGCAGCGATGGCACCCAATGTCTACCTACATGCGACCATGGTTCAATCGTACGACACCAAGCAAAATGATCTACCAATACGCATGTATGGCGTGATTCCCATAGCTGTCAATGACCCAGAGACGCTCTTAACTCCCGAGATCACCATGAGTGATAAGCTGGAGCCGGAAGAAGAGTTTGACGTACAGATATCAGAAGAGAATAATCGTGCCATGTCCTATACCGTTGCCATAGTTGACGACGGACTACTTGACCTTACCAATTTTAGTACGCCCAATCCTCATAAACACTTCTACGCCAGGCAAGCCCTCGGTGTCAAGACATGGGATTTATATGATTATGTTCTGACCAAGTATAGTGGAGAGATAGATAAGATGATCTCTGTCGGTGGTGGCGATGGTGGTGATGAAAAGCAGGGTGGCAAGAAAGCTAATCGATTCAAACCTGTCGTCATGACGGCAGGGCCTTTTACGCTTAGTCCAGGAGAAACTGCCAAGCACAAATTCGTCATGCCTAATTATATCGGATCGGTGAGGACTATGGTCATCGCTAAGGATGATGATGCTTTCGGTCGAGCTGACAAAACCAGTTTTGTGAAGAAGCCGCTCATGATTCTGCCGACCTTGCCACGTGTCACAAGCCCCGAAGAAATTGTCAAAATACCTGTGGCTGTATTTGCTATGGAGGATTATGTCAAGACTGCCGAAATCAAGATTGAAGCCAGTGATAACGTTGAGATTCTCGGCCCATCAACTAAGCAGGTATCTTTCTCGGAGATCGGTGATCAATTGGTCTATTTTGAAGCACGGCTAAGAGATGAGTTGGGTGTAGCCTCATTCGACTTTAGAGCCAGTTCTGGCTCCTTGAATGTATCTCAGCAGGTGGAGCTCGAGATACGCAATCCCAACCCAGAAAGAACCGAGGTGCAATATCAGACAGTGGCTGCAACAGAGCGTTGGACTGGAGATCTCCAGCCTATAGGTATGAAAGGCACTCAGTCTGGCTTCATGGAGTTTAGCTCATTGCCCAACCTCAATCTGGGGAGACGGATGAACTACCTCATCAGATATCCCTATGGCTGCCTTGAGCAGACGACCTCTGCAGCGTTACCACAGCTGACGCTAGGCTATTTCAAGGATCTGTCACTGGCGCAGACTCAAGAGATCAAGAAGAACGTCAACGGGGCTATTCGGCGCATATCTCGCATGCAGCGCTCTAACGGAGGATTTTCCTATTGGCCAGGGTCTAGCTATACTAATGACTGGGCAAGCTCCTATGCGGGCTTCTTTCTGATGCAAGCTCAGGAGCAGTCTTACTATATCCCTAATAATCTGCTGTCTAAGTGGTTAACCTATCAACAAGGGGCTGCGAAGAGATTTAGGATTAACCGAGACAGCAAATTATACCACCAGCAGTATCAGATGCGCAATCAGGCTTATCGCCTATTGACCATGGCGATATATGGCTCACCAGATCTGTCGTCTATGAATGTGTTGAGGCAAGAGACTAATCTACCTGCTACGGCACAATATATGCTTGCCGCTGCCTATGCCTATGCGGGCAAAAAAGAACTGGCTATCGAGATGACTCGCAGCACATCTGCAACTGTAGAACCCTATCAAGAGCTAAGCTTGAGTTATGGTTCTGACCTCCGTGACATGGCCTTAATCGCCATGGCTATGCTGCAACTGGATCGAAAGAATGAGGGCTTTGAAATCATCAAGCGGATCACTGAAAAGTTAAATAGCAAGCGATGGTATAGTACCCAGACCGTTGCACAAGCTCTTGTAGCCGTAGGGGCTTATGTTAATGATCAAGGAGGAGCCGGTCTAAATTTCAAGTTTGAAGCAGACGGAATACCTGAGCAAACCATAGTGACTGACAAGCCCACATTTACTGTGGCGGTAGCCACTGAAGATCTTGATGATATCACTGCAAAAATTCAAAACTTGTCCGATGGCCCACTATTCGTCAAGACAAGCATGACAGGTCAAGACCCACCTAAAACCGTATTGGAAACAAAAGATATCAACAAGCATATCAGCCTATCGGTACAGTACAAAGACCTCAACGGTGGAGTCCTGAACTATAAGGAGATCAAACGGGGCCAAGACTTTATCGCTCACGTCATCATCAGAAATCAAAAGAGTCGTGGTGCTACAATCGAAAACCTGGCACTGACACAGATATTTCCCTCAGGATGGGAGATTCAGAGCGGTGGCTTGAGCAACGTATCTGATGGTATTAAGGAAGATAGCTACGACTATCGAGATGTCCGAGATGATCGTGTATACACTTTCTTTAAACTGGGTGAGCGCAAGGACTTTAAAATCCTCTTGACGGCATCATATGATGGCACCTATTTCCTTCCTCCTGTTAAGGTTGAGGCTATGTACGACCAGGAGATTCAAGCATTGACCAAGGCGTATAAAGTGAACGTTGTCGCACCATAAATAAATGATCATGTCCAGGAAGAAAAAGATCTTATACTCGGCAGCTGCGCTCATGATTGGAGCACTGATATTCTTATGCTGGCCTCAACGCTTGTTACTCGAGGATAAGCCTTTCTGCACCGTGCTGGAAGATCAGCATGGAGAATTGATGGCTGCACAGATCGCTCAGGATGGGCAGTGGCGATTTCCGATGATGGATTCATTACCTGAGAAGTTTATTGACTGCATCTTGACCTATGAGGACAAGAGATTCTATCAACACATGGGTATAGATATCCGCTCTACAGCTCGGGCGATTCGTCAGAATATTCAAGAGCGTAGGATTGTATCTGGGGCCAGCACCATCACCATGCAGATCATGCGTATGTCTATGGGGCATAGCGATCGATCCATCTCTAACAAGTTGGTAGAAATGTTGGCGGCAGTACGACTGGATTTTAAAAGAAGTAAGTCAGAGATCATAAAGATCTATGCTTCACATGCACCGTTTGGCGGTAATGTTGTCGGCCTTGAAGCAGCGGCATGGAAGTACTTTGATAAGAGCCCATATCAATTGAGTTGGGCCGAGATGGCAACGCTCGCAGTATTACCTAATGCACCGTCATTGATCACTTTTACCAAGAACAGAGATCTACTGCTAAAGAAGCGGAATACACTTCTGACTAATTTGAGAAATCGAGACATAATAGATGATATCGAGCTCGAATTGTCTCTCTCGGAGCCCCTCGCCACTGGATTATATGAGCTCTCGCATGATGCATCACATTACATGCATTTCTTAAAAGGCAAGGGCAA
>CAZDHV010000069.1:0-5033 GCA_964505335.1 uncultured Saprospiraceae bacterium
TTCGACTTAAATAAAGGTGTCACTATCAAAGGCGCTGTACTCAAGGATAGTAGCGCAGATACGCTACTCACCATTGGTAAGCTTGGACTAAGTCCTCGGTCTACACTGTTTTCATTGATTTCAGAAGTTTCGTTTAACGATTTAAATATTACTGGTGTCGCTATTCACGTGCGACGGCATACGGGAGAAGAGCTAAACAACTGGCAGAGATTCATGAATGGATTTCAGTCTTCTGGTGACGACACTGGACCAGATGAGCCCAAAGAATTCCCGTTGACTCATTTTGAGTTATATGATTTAGAACTAAACTACACAGATGAAGTTGACTCGCTCTTCATGACGGGGCAATTTGCCGCTCTCGAAACTAAATTCAATCTCGTTGAAGACGGGCATGTTGATATTGATTTTATCAATTTAATTGAGCCATACTTTCATGTAAGAGGGCCGATTATGAAGAGTAGTACGCAGCCGGAAGATAGAGCCGAATCTGATCCAGCCAGCGTTTTTACCATAGAATTGAATCAGTTAAACATTCTTGATGGCAAGATCGATTATAGAGCGGATCAGTCATTAAAGGCGGATCATATTGATCTGGTCATGTCCGATATAGAATTTATGGATCCTCAGACTTGGAAGGCCATTATCCAAGATCTCTCATTGGAGACCAAGGGCTATGACATTAAGCATGTAAGTAGCAGTCAAGTAATCAGTAGTCCAGATAATATTAGAATTGAAGATTTCTTTGCCAGAGTGAATAACTCCTATTTCAAGGCAGACTTGGATGCACAGGATATTTATAGCATCAACAGTATTGATGATGTTTCCTTGGACTTAGATCTTTCAGAGTCCAAAATACTTCCGAGTGATTTCGTACGATTGATCGACAACTTGCCGCGAGATTTGTTGACAGAACCATTGATGAATAAGCGTCATCAGGTGATAGGCCATGTTGACTTACACAATGGACAATTTAACCTCAATGACCTAAAGCTATGGTTAAATGGGAGTCATTATCTGCATGCCAACGGTACGATGTCGGGCATCTCTGATATGGATAATAGTCTTATAAATCTTGAAGTGATCTCTCTTGAGTCGGATCTTGAGCGATTGGATCGTGATCTTAATTTGGTGCAGATTCCTGATGAGGTCAAGCGATTGGGTAAGCTACAGTTCAGCGGAACCTTTGACGGTTTTGCTAATGACTTCATTGCACAAGGAGCCCTCGATACAGAATTGGGTCGTGCTGATATGGACATACAGTTTGACTTGTATCGTTCTAATCCTGAAGAGATTGGCTATGATGGTTTTTTGGAGTTGACTCAATTTGATTTGGCAGAAATGCTTCAGCAAGAAGACTTTGGTCCAGTCAGTCTCAGTGTCGATATAAATGATGGACAGGGATTATCATTCGCCAGCAGTAATGCACAGATTGAAGCCGTCATAGATCAATTTATATATCGTGATGTCATGTATGAGAGTGCAGTCTATAAGGGCACGCTTTCTAGTAAGGTTATTGATGGGGACTTCCTCATCGAAGATCCAAACTTGGATTTTGCATTTTCTGGGTTAATAGATTTTTCTGGATCGGAGCCTATTCTCGATTTTGATATGCAAGCAGGCAAAATTGACTTCTGCAAGCTCAATTTGATTAATTATCCATGTGAGCTGTCATTTGAAGCAGAGGTAGATTTCTTTGGCAGTTCTTTAAGTACCCTGCAGGGTAAGGGATTGATCCATGATATAGTGATACACCATGACACATCTACCTTGGTTATAAATGAGGTAGCCTTGGATTCTCGACGTGTTTCTGACGAAGTGACGTCTTTCAATCTTTCTTCAGATGCATTTGATGTGGCGGTCAATGGCAAGTTTAATTTGACCAAACTTCATGAGAATCTTGTAGGGCAGATTTTTGAAAATCACGAGGAGCATCTCAGTCTGCTCAACTTGTCCATGCCATATGATGGGTTTAGAGATGAAGTGTATTCTGTCGTACTGACCACAAGAGATATGGATCCATTGATGGATTTTCTTAATCAAGACATAGATATCGCTCCTGGAACTCAATTAACTGCGCAGTCTAATAAAAACAATGACAAATCGATTGTAACGATCAATAGTGATACCATCAGATATGGAGAGTACTTAGCTGAAGATCTATATCTAAATATCGATAGTAGGACTAATTACGGAGAGATAGAATTGCAAATAGATCAGCTGAAGCAAGGTGATCGAGATATAGATAAGGTGTCCTTAGTAGGAACATTACGAGGTGGGGAGTTGTATTCACGAGCCCTCGTTAATGTAGACGATAGAAATCACATCGAGCTTGAGACCAAATCTACGATTGTCGATAATGGATATTTCACTCAGTTCCTCTACGATGATATTATGGTCGACAGCACCCTGTGGACTATTCTGCCGAATAAAGGCGTAGGCTACTACGGCAACTCTATTGACATCGAAAATTTTATAGTTACTGATGGACATAGGGCCATTGGAGTTAAGGATGTATACAAGCGAGGCTTGGAGGTGAGTTTAAGAGAGTTTGATCTTGAATTCATCAACCCGATTCTGGATTATGACAAGCTTTCATTCGACGGAACTGTAGATGCGCAGTTGAAGCTCAACAACATCTTTGAGCAGTTGGCAATAGAGGGCTATGTGCAGGTGCCAGATTTTAAGATAAATGATGCAGATTATGGCAATTTAAGTATTGAGTCCAAGCGTCGTGATGGAAATATCCTCGATGTCCTCTTAAAGATTGAAAAGGATAATCAAAATCTATATGTTGAGGGAACTGCAGATATAGATAACCAGTCGATCAATACACATCTGACCATGGAGGATTATCCATTGGCATTTTTAGAATATATCATTCAAGACGGAATCTCAGAGACGGAAGGGCTCGTAGATATTGAGCTGGATATATACGGACCATTTAGCGACATAAAGATGCGCGGCAACGGAAATGCCAGTGAGGCTGGAACTAAGATTGATTATATCGGCGCTTTCTATGAATTATCTGATAATGATATTCCGATTACAGAGCGATTCATCGATCTTAACAATATCATCTTGACCGATGAAGCTGGAAATACTGCTAATTTAATTGGTGGTTTACGGCACAATGTCTTAGCCGACTTTACATCAGATATCGAGGTTAAAAGTGACAACTTCATCGCGCTGAATACTACTGCCGATGATAATCCATTGTATTACGGATTAGGGATGGGGCCAATTGAAGTAAGCTTTAAGGGGCCATTTGATCGGATAGATATGGAGGTCGATGCAGTGGCTGGGCCTAATTCTATTCTATACTTACCACTTAACTCAACAGACTTTGGCTATGATGAATCCTTCATCAACTTCAATTTTAATCAAGAAGTAGTTGATAGTAATACTGTCGATCAGTTAGTTGAGCGATTAACCTCTTCTGGATTAGATTTCGAGATGAATCTTTCTTTTGATCGAGGTGCAGAAGTTCAGATCATATATGATGAAGAGACCAGCAACGTGCTCATCGGACATGGAGAAGGTGACCTGCAGATCAAGGTGAAGAGAGATGGAGAGTTTTCAGTTTATGGGCAATATGATGTGGAGAGTGGAGAGTACCTCTATACTTCGTATGGATTTATAGCTAAGCCATTTATCATTGAGCAGGGTGGTACTGTGACATGGACAGGTGATCCAGTTAATGCCGTCCTCGATGTACAAGCCTTTTATCCGAGCTTACGAGCGCCATTACAGAGATTCTTACAAGAGTATGAAGATGTATATGCTGATGTAACTCAGACTGAGTTGAGACAGCGCAGGAACATAGCACTTGACCTGATTCTTACGGGTAACCTATTTAATCCGAATATCAACTTCGACATAGGCTTTCCAGATCTGGTAGGCAATCTGCGTAATCTTGCGGATAGTAAAGTGCGAGCACTCAAGACAACCGAAAATGGGATCAACAACCAGGTCCTCGGCTTGATGGTGTTCAATAACTTCTTGCCAGATAATGACCCATTAGCTAATATTCAGGTGAGTAATGTGGCACAGCTTGGAAGTAATACACTGACGGAGTTCTTGACGAGTCAGCTTTCTCTGATGGCTACGGAATATCTGTCAGAGCTACTAGAGGGTGAAGTGATCTCAGGTATCGATTTGGATATTGCTTTAGCACAGAATAACACGATTGGTGACGCTAATGTCCCAGATCCCGATGCGTCATTCGTTGAATTCGTTCCGGATGAAGTACAGCTAAACCTGCGCAATGAATTTAAGAATGACAACTTTGTACTCAACATAGGAGGTAACTACGTCAGGGAAAATCCTCTGAACACGGTCAATGATTATCTAACTGGAGACTTCTCTCTAGATTGGTTCATCACAGATGATAAACGCCTCAAGCTCCAAATCTATGGAGTATATGACCTCGATGAGCGCACATTGGGTCGACGACAGATCTATGGATTCGGTATTAACTATACTCGAGAATTTGGCAAAATGACCTACAACAACATAGAAGAGGCATTTGAGGACGTTAATGATGAAATCCTCAGGGGCAAACAGACTAGTGCTGGAACAAGATAATCAGAAGATTTATAGAAATGTACTTAGGGTATTACTACTCTTTTAGTTTCTAATGCACGGGTATCAATGTTAATTATTCCAAGGCGTGACAAGACATTTAATATGATGTCACAATTTGGTAAAGGATATATCACATCAGATTATATTTGGTGTGGTATATCATTTTATGACCTAAGGTTTGCTCAGATTCTATTACAATGATGAAGCAACTGTTCCTATCCTTATTCTTCCTGAGCTCGAATTGCGGTCTTTTTGCTCAAGAGCGACCAAATGTCTTATTCATTATGGCAGATGACTTAGGAATCGATGCCATCACAGGATTTGGAGTAACGCATAATAACTTTGCAACTACCCACTAATCTTGACTTATTGAAGGCAGAAGGGATCAGCTACCTCAATGCCTGGGCAACACCACAATGTGCACCCACTCGAGCGAGTATAATAAGCGG
>CAZDHV010000069.1:5133-13846 GCA_964505335.1 uncultured Saprospiraceae bacterium
TCAATGCCTGGGCAACACCACAATGTGCACCCACTCGAGCGAGTATAATAAGCGGTCGCTATGGTATCAATACTGGAGTTCGAGAAGTTCCAGGAAATCTTGACGTCTCAGATGAATCCATATTCAATTATTTAGACCGCGAGACTAATAATGCCTATAGCACTGCAGTTATTGGTAAATGGCATATTTCATCCCCATTTAGCACTGATCACATATCTGAACACGGCGTAGATCACTTTGAGGGGATATCTGGCGGAGCTGTGCAGGACTATTTTGTATGGGATAAGGTGCGGCAAAATGGGGGCGAGATTGAGATTGAAGAGTATATTACTACACATTTGACCAATGCTGCCATTGATTGGATAGATGATCAGACTCGGCCTTGGTTTCTATGGCTCTCCCACGTAGCTCCGCATAGTCCATTTCAGCGACCGCCAGACAGTCTTTTTACTATTGACAATCCCACTACTAATAGACAGCTTTATAATGCTAGCATAGAAGCTTTAGATCATGAGATTGGACGGCTACTCAATTCTATGGACAGTGAGACTAGAAATAATACCATAGTCATCTTCATGGGCGACAATGGAACTCCGAGAAATGTCCTTCAGGGACTACCCAATGGACATGGCAAAGGCACTATGTTTGAAGGTGGCGTCAAGGTGCCAATAATCGTCAGTGGTCATGGCGTATCCCGAATCGGAGAGGTCGAATTGGGACTTACGCAGGCTAACGATATCTATGCTACTTTGATAGAAGTTTGTTCCAACGATTTGCCTGGTGGAATACACAATAGCTATAGCATTAGGTCCTCATTTTCTGAGGTTGACGCCATCGAAAGAGAATACATCTATACAGACTATGATGACGATGGCCTGGAGCTTTGGGCAGTCCGTACTGATGAGTATAAACTGATAGAAGACGAAGCGGGAGTTCAACAATTCTATCGCATCGATCAACCCATCTATGAAGATCAGAACCTTATTGGGAACCTCTCAGATGCAGAGGAAGAAATCCTACTAGATTTAGCCTTGGAAGCCGAAACTATACGACGTGGGTGGTCCTGTCGTGATCTTATCCTAAATGGTGAGGAGCAAACTATAGATGACTGCAATGATAATGTCACGACTTCTACAAGTATGGTAGCCGAGTCAGAAGCTATTGATATCTATCCCAACCCTGCCACATCAAATCTCATCATATCTGTCGAGTCAGGTGATTACACGGTGAGGATATTGGCTGCGACCGGATCAGTCTACCGACAACTTACTATTGATGATACAGCAACGATCAACATCGATATGTTGCCAGTAGGCTTATTCTTCGTAGAGATAACTAATCATCAGAGTAGCCAACTCAGCTTGACCAAGATGATAAAACAATAGAAGTCGCTTATCCCTATAGCGCAGCCTTAAGCCAAGATCTGCTCTACTCGGTCAGACTGACTACGGAGGAGGTGATCAGCGACTACCAGAGCAGCCATAGCATCCACAATCGGGACGGCCCTTGGTACCACGCACGGATCATGGCGGCCCTTACCAGTCACTGTAGCTTGCTCTCCAGATCTGTCAATCGAGCTCTGATCTTTCATAATTGTAGCAACAGGTTTAAAGGCAACTCTGAAGTTGATCGGCATCCCATTGGAGATGCCTCCTTGAACACCACCACTATAGTTGGTTTTGGTGATGACGTCGTCACCTTCCCTGACAAATAGGTCATTATGTTCACTGCCGCGCATTGACACACAACTAAATCCAGAGCCATACTCAAATCCTTTAACGGCATTGATGCTGAGCATAGCCTTGCCCAAATCAGCGTGAAGCTTATCAAACACTGGTTGCCCCAACCCAACTGGGACGCCATCAATCTGGCAACTGATTAGCCCTCCAACAGTGTCACCTTCCTTTCGGATCTGTTTGATGTAGTCAATCATAGAGTCAGCTATCGCTATATCAGGGCATCTTACGATATTACTATCAATTTGAGAGAAGTCCACAGCACCGGCAGGCATAACAATAGATCCTACTTGAGATACCCATGAGTTAATTGTGATATCAAGTTTACTCAATAGCGAAGCTGCAATAGCCCCGGCTGCGACTCGAGCCACAGTCTCACGAGCGCTCGATCTGCCACCACCTCTGTAGTCCCTATTCCCATATTTCTCGGTGTAGGTGTAGTCGGCGTGAGAGGGTCTAAACTTGTCCTTAATATGATCGTAGTCTTTGCTCTTTTGGTCTTTGTTTCTGACCAGTAGTGATATTGGTGTACCGGTAGTACGACCTTCAAATACTCCTGAAAGAATTTCTACTTGATCGGCCTCTTTTCGTTGTGTTACGATGGCCGATTGGCCTGGTTTACGACGAGTGAGTTGATGCTGGATATCCTCTATCGCCACTGGCACTCCTGCTGGACATCCATCTATGGTCACTCCTACGGCAGGACCGTGAGATTCACCAAAGGTGCTAATCATAAACGCCTTACCAAATACGCTACCTGCCATAATGACTACTATTAGACGATGCGAAGTACCCCAATATTTATGCCTTATCCTATTTTCAAATCAATAAATATTTCACCTTTGCATTTTTTGATCGAAACCTTGCCTTTACTTATACTAATTGTAGTTTATAATGCCGTATTGGATTTGATTGAAGAAATGGAATTTAGGCAAAGGCATGAACGACTGATCTCCGTAGGAGTCGAAGCATAGCTGAGGAAGAAGAGAACGCATTGCGGTGGGTAGGGTAATAGCCTTAGCTATTGTGAGTATTTTTAATGCTGGATCAATTCTATTTCTAATCATTATATGGGGCAATTATAATTTCAACTAGTATTATAATTTCATAATTGGTATGGATATACTCAGTATTTCTGACGAAGCACTCGAACAACTGGAGTTTGATAAAGTCTTGGCATTGCTCAAGTCTTACTGCCGTGGTGAGGCTGGATTTCAGGTGATGTCGGAACGTGGCTTCTTGATGGATCGAGAGCTTCTCATTAACGAGTTGTCTCTCGTAAATCGATATACCGAGCTGATCATCAATAGTGATGACCCAGGATTAGATGAATATGAGTATATCAACGAGGAGCTTTACTTCCTTCAGAAAGAAGGATATGTACTTGAACTGGAGTCAATCCTCAAGATTAAGCAAGTTCTCAAGAACTACGACGCCTACTACGCCGCCATTAAGAAGGCCAAAAAGCCCATCTATAGACCATTAATTGAAGCTACAACAATCGATGATTATTCGGATCTGCCGATTAAAGAGATCGATCGAGTATTTGATATAGATGGTACCGTAAGACCAAATGCATCGCCCGAGCTCATAAAGATTCAGAAGCGACTAGAAAGTATCAATCGTCAACTCGATTCCCAGTTCAACAGCTTGATGAGCCAATATAAAAATCAGAATGTCTTGGCCGATAGTCAAGAGTCATGGAGAAATGGAAGGCGAGTTTTGGTGTTGCCAGTAGAAAACAAGCGGAAGATTCCAGGGATCATTCATGATCAGTCTGCATCAGGTAAAACAGTATTTATCGAACCGGAAGGTGTGATGCAGATGAACAATGACCTATTCTCATTAGAGAGCGAGCGTCGTGCGGAGATTTACAAGATATTGAAGGGCCTCTCTGCAGAGCTCTCAGTACACAGGACAATGATAGAACGCTGCTTCTTTAAGCTCAGTGTCATTGATAGCATCAGAGCACGTGCACAGTTATCACTTAGCGTCGATGGAGTGGTGCCTAAGATTGCCGAGCGCCCTAACCTTCATCTGATCAAGGCACGTCATCCATTACTATATCTACAACTCAAAGATACCGATGAGCATGCCGTCGACTTTGATCTACACTTACGAGGAAATAATAAATTACTCCTAATCAGTGGACCCAATGCCGGCGGTAAATCAGTGACCCTGAAAGCTGTCGGTCTCATACACCTCATGGCATACTACGGTATCTTGATACCTGCTGACAATGAGACCGAGATATCCATCTTCAGTGGCATATATACAGATATAGGAGATCAACAGTCGATAGACCAAGGATTGAGTACATACAGTTCCCACCTAACCAATCTGAAGAATATAGTGGCTCAGGCTGACGAGAAGTCCTTGATGCTCCTTGATGAGATCGGTTCGGGTACAGATCCAAAGCTAGGTGGCGCAATTGCAGAGGGTATCTTGAAGTCCATCATCTACAAGAAGACTCATGGCATCGTCACGACTCACTATAGTAGCCTTAAGGTCTTCGCCTACCGCAATCAAGGGATAGTCAATGGAGCCATGCTCTTTGACAAGGAAAATCTCAAGCCAACCTATAAGCTCAAGGTGGGTAAGCCGGGGAGCTCCTATGCTTTTGAAGTAGCTAAGAAAATAGGCCTCGATGATCGCATCATCCGCTACGCCAGAAAGAAAGTTGGCAAGAAGGAAAATCAAATTGAAGATCTCCTGATCGACTTACAGGAAGGCAAGTCCGTTCTCGACGAGCAATTGGCCTATGTCGCCAATGAAAAAGAACAGCTCGAAAAACTTATCAAGACTTACAAAGACCTCAATGAGGACTTTCAAGTCAAGCGCAAGAAGCTCCAGATCAAAGCCAAAGAGATCACCTACCAACAGCAGAATAATGAGAATGAAGAGCTCCAGAAGCTTATCAACCACCTTCAGAAGGAAAAGGATCTCGAAAAGGCTCAGCAGCTAAAGAACAAAGCAGCCGAAAAAAGAAAATCTAAGTCGCAAGAAATAGTAAAGCTGCGTGAAGAAGTCCGCGAAGAACGAATCATCGATCAAGAGGTCCAAGTTGGTGACTATGCCCGCATGCTTGACAGTGATCTGTCTGGAGAGGTGCTCTCTCTCAATGGAGATAAGGCAGAGGTTTTGTTTGGAATGATGAAGATGGTGGTCAACGTCAAGGACATTGCGGTTACTAAAAATCAGCTGCAATTCAACCATCATAAGATCAATACCAAGGGAGTTGCCTTTGACAATAATTTCAGCCCTAAGCTTGACATTCGAGGTTATAAAATGATGGATGCTGAGGATACGCTACAAGAGTTCTTCGACCAGGCATTACTCTCTAATGCTCATACACTTGAGGTGGTCCATGGGAAGGGAAGTGGTGCCTTGCGAAGTCTGGTACTGCGAAAGATGAAAGAATATTCAGACTTCAAGTCCTATTGGCATCCTGCTGATGAGCAAGGTGGCGATGGGGTGACTTATATTAAGATGTAGGTTTTATAAAAGGAAAGCTCACCCAATCTTCATCCTCGGCTCCGGCGTAACATCTAACTCTGCAAACTCCCCTCTGACATATTTATAGTAGGCGGCTATACCGATCATTGCAGCATTATCTGTACAATACTCCAACTTAGGGATGTGTAATTCCCAATTGAGTTCAGATGCCTTTTCCTTGAGTAATCTGCGTAAGGCACTATTGGCGGAGACGCCTCCAGCGACTGCGATGGTCTTTATATCATATTCTTCAGATGCTTTTACCACTTTGTCAATCAGTGATTCTACGATGACAGCTTGTACCGAACAACAGATATCGGCCAGGTTATCGGTTATGAAGTCAGGATCGATCTTTTTCTGATCTCGGAGGAAGTATAATACTGCCGTCTTAAGTCCGCTATAGCTAAACTCATATCCAGCCAGATTGGGCTTGGTAAAGGTGAATTTGGCAGAGCCTGTCTGTGCCAATTTATCGATGATGGGTCCTGCCGGATAACTCAGACCGAGGTATTTGCCGATTTTATCAAAAGCCTCTCCAGCAGCATCATCTCGAGTTTCTCCAAGTATCTTATACTCATCATGGTCAGATATAATAATAAGCTGGGTGTGACCACCAGATACTGTTAGACAGAGAAACGGGAACTTAGGTTGTGGCTCCTCGATAAAATGTGCCATGATGTGTGCCTCCATATGGTTGACCGTAATCAATGGAATGTCAAGGCTCATAGCGAGTGTCTTAGCAAAAGAGCACCCTACCAGCAGACTTCCTAATAAACCAGGACCTAGTGTGAATGCTACAGCAGATAGTTGTTGGGCGTTAATCCCAGCCTCTTGAAGAGCTTGATCGACCACTGGAACGATATTTTCTTCGTGTTTTCTCGACGCCCACTCAGGAACAACACCGCCGTATTTCTCATGGATTTGCTGTGTGGCGACAACATTTGACTGTAAAATATTACCTCTAAATACTGCAGCAGCAGTATCGTCGCACGACGACTCTATGGCTAATATGTACTGCTCGTTATGTGAGGAGTCGATCTTTTTCAATTAGAGAAGGATATATATTTTGGAAAAATATTAATATTGTGAGCAGTGATGTGCATAAACGGATGATGAATTACGCCAATGACGATTATTTCAGCATCTTATTGGATATACCTACATTATAATTAACAACAGTAGAATGAAAATCGCATTAAATCTAATTGTTCTCCTTTTGATAGCAGGTCTTGCCTATGCTCTAGTAGGAGGCATCTCAGAACCTATAAAATTTAAGGACGAGTATACCAAGAGAAAAGATGCCGTAACAGGCAAAATGGAGCAAATCCGAAAAGCTCAGGAGATCTACAGAGAGATCACTGGCGAGTTCGCTGGATCATTTGATACACTGTCTTATGTATTAACTAATGATTCTATTCCATTCGTAAGATTAGAGGCAGATCCAGATGACCCGACCAATGAAGATAAATACATCAGGGTAGTCACTTACTCCTCTGCTTTAGATAGTATCAGAGCAATGGACATCGATCTCGGAGATCTTGCAACTGTACCATTTAGCAACAATGCGAAGTTCGAAATGAAGTCTGATACGACGACTTATCAGAGTACGCTTGTGCCAGTTATGGAGTGTATGACAAGATGGAAGGAATTCATGGGGCCATACGCTGACAATAAGTATGCTAAGTATGATGACACTTATGATCCTAATGCAAGAATAGGATTTGGTAGTCTATCATCACCCAATCTTGAGGGTAATTGGAATTAAGAGACTTAGAGTATAGGGCGCACGGCGCTATTAACAAAAATATATCTTATGAGCTGTCTGCATTGATTGATGCGGACAGTCTTGTTTATGGGGTATTTGATTATAACAGAACTCTGATATGGGCTGGCCGAGGAAGTCTATCGGAATTTGATAGCTTGAAGGAAGAGCTCATCAATAATGGGATCACCATCCGTAAGGTGAAGGTCGGCATACTCAGTAGTCCACATACTATCATACCCAATGATGAGTTTAACACGGATACAATTCAACCCATATTGACCCATGCCAATCATATCGGGCAGCCAGAGCAATATATATACCGCAATGATTATGCAGTACAGCATAAGTTGAGGGTGTTATATGCCGTCAAAAAAGAAGTGGTTAAGAAACTCAACAGTTCATTTGACAATTGTCAATTGATTCACGTCAACTTTGCTCAAGTCGAATCAACTCAATCTGCTGAAGAGCTAAATCATATGGTACGACTTTGTTTTTATGAGGCGAGCTTTTGTATGTCGATCGTGCTTAAGGGTCAATTGATCTTATGCAATACGTATCGGCGTCGAGACAGCCAAGATGTACTATACTTTTTAGGATTAGCGTTTGAGAGATTAGGCCTAGAGCATAGCTCACAGACGATAGAGGTAGGAGGATTTATTAGGCATGACGGCCCTATTCTGACGGAGCTTAAGAAATATTTTGGCGGCGTGCAGTATGCGACAGGCTACATCAAGTCTAAACTCAAGCAATCAGAGGAACACTACCATCTTCCGCTATATATGATTTCCAAATGCGCATAATAGGTGGAGAGCACAAAGGGCGCATATTAAGACCATCGATGAAGGGATGGCCGACCAGACCTACAACGGATATTTCTAAAGAAGGACTCTTCAATATATTGATGAACTCTATCGACTTTGGCGAGATTAAGATGCTCGACCTATTTGGTGGTACGGGAAATCATAGCTGGGAGTTTTTGTCTAGAGGGTGCACAGATGTCACCTATGTCGATAAGTATCGAGGATGTATCCGATATGCAACAGAGATGCGTACAGAGTTAGATTATGAAGAGGAGTTGACCATCGTCAATAGTGATGTGAAACGGTTTATTAAGAGCGCCACACAGTCTTATGACTACATCTTTGCAGGACCGCCATATCCGCTACGATGGTTGGATCAGATACCAGACTTGATATTCGAATATAAGTTGTTAAGCGATGATGGACTATTCGTGATGGAGCATAACCCTAATCACAACTTCCAGTCTCATCCACACTATCAGCAAGAGCGTCGCTATGGAGAGACCATATTCGCATTCTTCAGGTAGACAGAAAAAAGCCATTGAAGAGATTGTTTCATTCAATGGCTTTTTATATTGTGTCTGTTAGCGTGCGATTATCCTACAGGATAAAAGAATTGTTCTGATACAATCTTACCATCCTTAACTTTAAATAGGGCAATCTCCTCATTCGTTGAACGATCTTGACCCTTCATGGTGACATCCATCTTCATGGTAGCGGAGAAATGATCACCTGCGACGATTGGGCCATCGATTTGTACGCCATGAAATTCTTGAACCATGCTATTCCATTGTTCTCCTTTTTGGGCAATAGCCTCTAAGCCTTCTACACGGGGTGGGAAACCCTGAGCTCCTTCCATCTCGATACTGACGCAGTCCTGATGATAGAGTTCTTTTATGGCATTTTCCCATTGTCCA
>CAZDHV010000070.1:0-13826 GCA_964505335.1 uncultured Saprospiraceae bacterium
CTCCTGTATTAGGTACATTTTAAAACTTTTAGTGCCTTAGAATAATTATATAATTAAATATGCTTTAACCAGAATAAATCTCTGTTTCAGCATTATTTTTGCACGCAATACGAAAGAAGTAAAGTAACTCACTATTATGGACAAACTAAAGGAAATATTTAAAGCAAAGTCTGATGAACTTAAGGCGGAAGTAAGAGCGTTGCTCAAGGAGCATGGGGCAAAGACTGTCGGTGAGGTTACTTTAAAACAAGTATTTGGAGGGATGAGAGGAGTCAAGAGCATGGTATGGACGGCGTCCAATCTTGATTCGGAAGAAGGCATCCGATTCAGAGGATATAACATCCCTCAACTTAGGGAGGTGCTACCGACTCGTGAGGGAGACAATGAGCCCTTGCCAGAAGGGTTGTTTTGGTTGATGTTGACAGGTGAGTTGCCAACTCAAGAAGATGTCAACTGGCTAAGCGATGAGTGGGAGCGTAGAGGGGCAGTGCCTCAACATACATTTGACATGTTAGATGCACTACCAGATGACACGCATCCAATGGCACAATTCAGTGCTGCCATAGTATCTATGGAGTCAGAGAGTGTGTTTAGTAAAAGATATGCCGAGGGCAGCATGACTAAGCATGACTATTGGGATGCTACTTATGAAGACACCATGAATCTTGTGGCTAAGCTGCCAAGAGTCGCTGCCTACATCTATAGAAAGTCATTTCATAATAATGAACAAATTGGTCCAGACAACAGCTTAGACTGGTCTGGCAACTTCGCTCATCAATTAGGGATCACGGATCCAAAATTCATGAGCCTGATGAGGCTGTATCTTACTATTCATGCAGATCATGAAGGTGGGAATGCGTCAGCGCATACAACTCACCTGGTAGGATCTACATTGAGCAGTACCTATATGTCACTTGCTGGCGGGATGAATAGCCTTGCTGGCCCACTTCACGGCTTAGCGAATCAAGAGGTGATCAAGTTTATATTCGAGATGCTCGAAGATCTTGGTACTGATGATCCAACTAAGGAACAAATTGCAGGATTCGTTCAGAAGACGCTTGATAGCGGGAAGGTGATTCCAGGATATGGTCACGCAGTATTACGTCAGCCTGATCCACGATTTACAGCGCAGAAGGGATTCGCAGAACGGAATATGCCAGACTCTAAGATTGTCAATGTAGTCTGGAAGCTTTTCGAAGTGGTTCCACCAATCCTTGATAGTTTAGGTAAGGTTAAGAATCCATGGCCAAATGTTGATGCACACTCTGGAGCATTACTGGTCCACTTTGGATTAAAAGAATATACCTATTACACGGTACTGTTTGGTGTGTCTCGTGCACTCGGAGTATTGGTGTCCTTATGTTGGTCACGGGCCCTAGGCTTCCCTCTTGAGAGACCGAAGTCAGTAACTATGGATTGGGTTCGTGAAACTATAAAGGCTAGCTAAATGAATCTTCCAGAGGATTTAAAATATACGAAGGAGCATGAGTGGGTGTCCATCAAGGATGGAGTTGCCACAATCGGCATCACTGAACACGCTCAAAGCGAGCTCGGAGAAATTGTCTATGTCGAGATAGAGACTGTAGGCGAAGATGTTGCTAAGGATGAAGTCTTTGGGACTGTTGAGGCAGTCAAAACGACTTCAGATCTCTTCATGCCATTGACGGGTAAGGTCGTCGAGTTTAATGATCAACTCAATGAAGAAGAAGGCGACAATCCCGGTCTGATCAATGAAGATCCATACGGGGAGGGATGGATCATCAAGATCGAAATTGCTGACGAAACTGAAGCGGCTGAGCTCTTGTCAGCGGCAGATTATAAAAATTTAATTTCTTGACACACCATAATCTATTGTAACAGCATCTATGAGAGTAAAGGATATATGGTGTAAGCCATACACTACTCTCGCGATCTGCTGGGCAATAGTGATTATGGTTTTGCTGTGGACACCGTCGAGTGAGCTTGATGTAGATCAAGTTAGTTTGCCTGAGGGTATCGACAAGCTTATTCACCTATTCCTTTTCGCAACGTTGTACGTCTTATGCGCAAAGGCGCATAGAGAACAAAATCTAACGATCTCACGGGCGACGGTTCTGATAGGTGTAATTGTTTTCGCATTATTAACGGAAGTCACACAACTATATATATCAGAGCGATCCTTTGAGATATTAGATATGATAGCAAATACGATGGGCGCTGTAACGGCCTACGTAATTATGAATCGTATACTAAACTAGGGATTATGGATATCGCATTATCTGCGTCAGGAGTCCTCGTTGGCATAGCAGCGTTGACACTGATCATACTAAGCTTGATTGTTGTTTTAAGAGTAATATTTGGGTTCAAAGAAGGTCTTGCCAAAAAAGGAAAGACTCAATCAGGCCCTAAGCAACTCATATCTCGGACTAAATATTCTGAAGTCAATGTCTACAGACACAGTGGTTCATTGTTGAGATTTGGATTAGCATCAGCATTGGCCTTTTCGGTGATCGCATTTAGCTGGACCACTTATGATGGCATTTTTGTGCCACAGGATTATGGCGCTTTCGACGAGCCTTTTGATCAGATTGAGCCTCCTATAACCCATACGAACCCACCTGAGGTAAAACCTCCTCCGCCAGAGCCAATTATATTGGATGTTCCTGAAGACGAGCTTCCAGATGAGCAACCAGATTATGAGCCAGATAGTGTAGAGGATGATTTTAGCTTTGAGGAGATGCCGGTGCAAGAACCTAAGAAAAAAGTCGCTCCTGCGCCAGTTTTGCCATTGCCTGATGCGCCAGATGACGAGATTGAAGAAATTGTAAATTTTGCAGAAGAAATGCCTCGATTTCCAGGATGTGAGGACTTGGGTGGAACGATTGAGGAGCTAAAGGCGTGCTCAGACAAGAAATTATTGGAGTATCTCTACAATAATCTAAAGTATCCAGCTATAGCCAGAGAAAATGGCGTAGAGGGAAGAGTATATGTACAGTTTGTTGTGGAGAAAGACGGCTCAATTACTCAGGCAGAGATTATTAGAGATGCTGGGGCAGGATTAGGACAATCTGCACTCAATGTAGTGGAGAATATGAATAATCTACCCACTAAATGGACACCGGGTAAGAAGCAAGGTAAAACAGTAAGAGTATTGTTTACGCTGCCGGTAACCTTCAAGCTTCAGAAATAGAGTTGTAAGAAAATACCGCCGTGTGCAAAGGCATGCGGCGACCCGAATTTATGTACCTTAAAAGTGGTAGTACTGACATATTTAATTGTTGATACGGTTTTTACCGATATAATTCAATTGTGTTTGTCGTATTGATCTTTTGAGATCATTGATTTAAATAGTAATATTATGGGCGCTCAATTAGCGTACCTATTTTTTAACCTAACACAAAACTGAGGTTTATGGACATCGCATTACCTGCATCAGGAGTTCTTGGCGGCATTATCGCCTTGATCGTGATTGTCGTCGCCTTAATTTTTGTCTTGAGGAATGTTTTCGGCAGCAAGGAAGGCTTAGCTGAAAAGTATCATGATACGACGTTTAAGTCGCCACTCAAGTCAAGAGCTAAGTATCCAGACGTAAATGTCTTCAGACATAGCGGTACTTTATTTCGTTTTGGTTTGGCTGCCGCATTAGGTCTCACGGTTCTGGCTTTTAGCTGGACTAACTATGAGGAGATTATTGATGTGTCTCAGTACAGTCTCGAGATTGATGAAGAGATCGAGATCGAACCGCCACGTACGGCAGAACCACCACCTCCGCCACCTCCACCACCACCACCGGTGATAGAAGAGGTTCCTGAGGAAGAAATCGAGGAAGAAGAACAGCCTGAATTTGAAGATCAAACAGTAGAAGAAGAAACTGTATTTGAAGAACCACCTCCGCCGGAGCCTAAGAAAGATGCTCCACCACCGCCACCACCGCCACCGCCGCCACCACCAGAGCCGGAAGTAGAGGAGATATTTAAGGTTGTGGAAGAGATGCCGAGATTCCCTGGGTGTGAAAACGCTGGAGGATCTGCCGCAGATAGAAAAGCTTGCGCTGACAAGAAATTGTTGGAGTATCTCTATAAGAACTTGAAGTACCCAGCTATCGCCAGAGAAAATGGTGTTGAGGGTAGGGTATATATCCAGTTCGTAGTAGAGAGAGACGGATCTGTAACTGATACTAAGATTGTAAGAGATATCGGTGCAGGTTGTGGTCAAGCAGCTCTCAAGGTCGTAGATAATATGAATAATCTACCGGCGAAATGGACTCCTGGTAAACAACGTGGTTCATCAGTACGTGTACTGTACACCTTACCAGTGACCTTTAAACTGCAAAGTTAATATCGCCTTAGGCGACATAAAACGAAGAAATCAAAACCCTGTTGCTCATTGCGACAGGGTTTTTTTCGTTATATGATTATATAGCAACTTAATCTTAAAGACTATCGTTAGAGAGTGTATATGATGTAATTATGAGAAGTCTGTTTTCGATAATATTAATTATAGCCTGGAGTGCTGTTTCCGTGATGGGTCAGCAAGAGTCTAAGCAACAACAAGAGGCCAATTTAGCCAACCATTATTATAAAGCTGGAGAATATGAGAAGTCAGCGGTGCTTTACAAAAAGCTCGCTGAGAAGAAGAATTTTAACGAGTACTACTTCAATCAATATATTGAATCTCTTCTTGCTCTTGAAGATTTTGACACAGCAGAATCTTCGTTGGAGAAAGCAATTGATCTGCATCCTCGCAATATTGAATTATATGTGACCTACGGCAATCTGAGAGAACGGCAAGGGCGCACTGACGAAGCAGATGAGAAATTTAGACAGGCAATTTCTAAACTTGGTGTAGAAAATCGCAATGCGATAAGTCGGCTAGGAAATTCCTTTAGTCGCCTTATTAAGTATGATCTGGCCTTAGAAGCCTACCTAAAAGGAGAAGAGCTTAGCAATAATAGCGGGTTGTATGCTCATAGCATTGCAGAGATCTATAGACGGCAAAACAAAAAGCCCGAGATGATCAAGTACTTTTTAAAGAGCTCCTATGCTACATCAGAGCGAATAGCATCAGTGCAAAATTACTTTACGAAAAATCTGATTACTGAAGAGGACTACGACGCACTTCGCTCTGAGCTATATACTAAAGTGCAAGATGAGCCAGAGAACCTGTTTTATCCAGAGATGATCCAGTGGGTGTTTGTGCATAACAAACAATACACTAAAGCGCTCAGACAAGCAAGAGCTCTCGACAAACGATTAGACGAAAATGGTCAGCGGATATTTGATCTTGCAAGAATCGCCAAAAACGATAAGGACTATGACACTGCGATAAAAGCTTATCAGTACATCATAGACAATAAAGAAAGCATCAATAGTTATTATATAGATGCTAAGAAGCAACTGCTTGATACCAAGAGGAAGAAGATAATAGCCGGTTCATATACATCTGAAGACCTCAGTACTCTAAAGGCTGAATATATCGACTACTTAGACAGCTATGGACGCAATAGTCAGTCATCACTGGTCTCTCTGAAGCTGGCCGAATTAGAGGCGAGGTATATCAATGACTTGGATGCAGGCATCCAAATCTTAAATGACGTCATTAAGTATCCGGGCATCAATAATTATATAAAAGCCAATGCAAAATTGGACTTGGCGGACTACTACCTTATGTCAGGGGAGGTATGGGAGTCAACATTGTTGTATAGCCAAGTTGATAAGGAGTTTAGAGAGGATCATCTGGGTGAAAAGGCTCGGTTTAAGAATGCCAAGCTGAGCTATTACATTGGAGACTTTGACTGGGCACAAGAACAGTTTGACATCCTAAAATCAGCTACTACTAGGCTGATCTCTAATGATGCAATAGACCTATCTGTATTCATAATGGACAATGCCAATCTGGACACGACCTATGCGCCATTGGCATTATTTAGCGAGGCAGAGTTGTTGCTATTTCAAAATCGTGTAGATGAGGCATTCAACAAACTCGATAGTATCGGTCAGGTTTATACGGACCATACGCTAATCGATGATGTCTACTATGCCAAAGCAGTGCAGTACACAGAAATGGGCGAGATCCAAAGAGCAGCAGATTACTATCAACGCATCATAGACGAGTATCCCGAAGAGATCAGAGCGGACAATGCAATATTTAATTTGGCCGAAATATATGAACAAGAGTTGGACGACGCTGAAAAAGCAAAGGAACTCTATCAGGCCTTGTTCATTGATTATCCTGATAGCACCTTCTCCATTGAAGCAAGGAAGCGATTCAGGCTCCTTCGAGGAGACAATATCTAATCCAGACGCCAGCGACAGTTATGCAATACCGTAAGGGTTCATTGGTACTAGGTCGAATTGCAGAAATCCCTGTCAAAGTTCATTGGAGCTTTGGCTTACTACTCTTGTTTATAACTTATTATGTATTTCAGAATAATCTGAGTGCCGTTGAAGGCCTATGGTTCTTTAGTTTGGTCTTATTGATGTTTTGTTTTGTCATCATGCATGAGTATGGTCATGCATTGACAGCGAGACGATTTGGAGTATCTACTAAGGATATCATCATCTCTCCAATTGGAGGTGTTGCGAGACTCAATCATATCCCTAAGAAGGCGCTGCATGAGTTGTACATCGCTGTAGCTGGGCCGGCGGTAAATCTGGTTTTATTAGTTCTATTTGGCGCTATTCTATTAATTGCTGGAGCGCCTTTAAAACCAGAACCAGAGGTTATTAACCCCATCACGCATTGGTCTGATTATGTTGGAATACTGTTTTATATCAATGCGGCTTTGGTGGTGTTTAATTTGATTCCAGCCTTCCCGATGGATGGTGGAAGGATTCTTCGAGCATTTCTGACCATGGGACTTGGTAATCATCAGAAGGCAACCATGATTGCGAGTTATGTTGGACAAGTCCTAGCGGTGCTGTTCGTGATTGGAGGGGCTTATTTTGATCATTATATGTTGATGTTCATCGGAGTCTTTGTTTTCCTTACAGCTAGGGCAGAGCGTCGATTTGTTGCGCGAGAAAATAAGTTAAGTAAGATATTAGCTATTGACCTCCTCAATTCTCAACAATCAGATGAGCACTCATCAGAAATCAACACAGCGGATCTGATCTTAAACCCAGAAGAAGGGGTGACTTCTCACAATCGATACGGTTATGTGAGCTATAACATCCCGATAAACAAGCTATTCGAGGTGATGAATAACCAAGGTTGGCGATCAGTAATAGTTAGGGATGGAGATAGAAAAGAAATAGGAGTAATAGACAGGCCATTACTCCTAAATTATATTAATAACGTTTCGTAGTTCGGGGGAACGCTTATTTCTATTGAATGCCCAACTTAGTTTTAAGCACAGGCATAAGATCATCAGCAGTATCTGCAAAAAGTATTCCGCCGATACTCGCATCAAAAATCATGCTGTATCCTTGTTCTTTACCATATGCATCCACGACGTCTTGAACTCTTGCTAATATCGGTTGATAAAGCTCTTGCTTCTTAATGGCGATATCGTTTTGAACTTGTACTTCATAAGCCTGGATTGCTTGCTGATCTTGAGCAAGTTTTCCTTCTTTCTGTTGCATATCTATCTGTGAAAGCTCACCTGAATCTACTTTAGCCAAGTATGCTCTGTATTCTGTCTCAAAGCTTTTAACCATTTCTTCTCCTTTAGCGATCAGTTGCTTCTGATACGCCTCAAGCTGACTATCTGCAGTCTTTACTTCAGGAAGATTGACTAATAATTGTGACGAATTCACATATCCATACTTCTGAGCATTCAATTGCAATCCGAGGAGGACTAAAAAAGCGAGTGTTAATATTCTATTCATTTTGTAGTTTTTTGTAGACCGTTAGGCCTTAGTAGTTTAATCGATTTTTTTGTATGACGTGTGTTTAGAAGTAAAATTTGTTTATTCTTTTTGTTTTAACAGTATCTTAATCTGGCTCAAAGCCTAATACGATGCTAAACTTACCTAAGGGGCCAAGACCAGGATCAGCTACTGTCTTATCTAAGCCAAACCCATAGTCAAATCCTAATAGACCAAATACTGGTAAGAATACTCTTGCTCCAACACCTACAGTTCTTCTGAGATCAAATGGATTATACTCACCAAATGAATTCCACTGATTACCAGCTTGGAAATAGGCAGTTGCGTATATTATAGAGTTAGGATTGGTTGATAATGGATATCTCAACTCTGTAGTAAACTTATTGAAGATGATACCCCCACCATTGGCGTTGTCATCTGGAGAGATATCTTCGGTCTCATAGCCTCTTAGGGCGATGATATCCGTACCCTGAATACCTGCATTCTGATTAGAAAGGCCATCACCACCTAGCTGGAATCGCTCAAATGGTACATCTCCAATACTGCTATCATATGTCCCCAAGAATCCTAGCTTAGCTTGAGTCATGAATACTAACTTACCTGTGATATTATAGAACCACTCTGCATCCACTCTCCATTTATGATATTCTAAGAATTCAAATCGATTTGCCTCTTCAAGGCTGGCAATGAATGCATTCTCGTTAAAATTAGCTGCTCCTCTTACACCTAGCGTCCTTAGCTCAGCTTGAATAGCGTTTTCTCTTTCTTCTCCATCAAGCACCCAGAAATTATCTTCTCTGAATAAAGAATATGGAAGGGTAAACTGAATAGTTAAGGATATTCTTGAGCCACTAGTAGGAAACTGCGGATTTGATATAGAGCTACGAGAGAAGACTTGTTGGATATTGAAGTTTTTGAACGAACCATTGTTGACCAAGAATCCTGTTGCGAAATTATCTAGATTGATAGTCTCTAAGTTGATTGTAGTGGACGAAGTAAAGAAGTCATCAGGAATCTTAAGAGCAGTACCTAAACCAGCAAAGAATCTATTGATACTTAATGATCCCGCACCGAATGAAGAATTATCAAATTGTGACAGCGCCCAACCTACTGTAAAGGCATTTGGTTTCTTACCTCCTAACCAAGGCTCAGTGAAGCTAAAGTTGTACGATCTAAAGAATCGACTATTTGACTGGAGACGTAGAGAGAGACGCTGACCATCTCCTGTAGGTAAGGGTGACCAGGCAGTTCTATTTTTTATATTCTCTAGAGAAAAGTTATTAAACGTAACTCCTAATGTTCCTATTAATCCTTCAAATCCTCCGTATCCAGCAGATAACTCAAGTTGATCTGATGGTCGTTCAACTACTGTGTACTCTATATCAACCGTGCCGCGCTCATAATTCACCGGTGTGTTTATATCGAGGTCTTCAGGATCAAAATATCCTAAGTTAGTTATTTCACGTTGAGATCTGATGATGTCAGATCTACTGAATTTTTCGCCGGGTCTTGTCCTTACTACACGTCGGATGATATCCTCATGAGTTCGATCATTGCCCTTTATGGTTACCTTATCTATAGTTGCTTGTGGGCCTTCGAATATCCTCATCTCTATGTCGATGGTGTCCTGACGGATCGAAACTTGTTGTGGATCAACATTAAAAAACAAGTATCCCTTATCCATGTACAGTGATGAGATATCTTGGCCATCTGGACTAAACTCTAGTCGTTGGGCTAGGTCATCTGGATTAAAAACAGTTCCTTTCGGGATGTTTAGCACTAAGGACAACTGTGCATCTGAATAGAGAGAATTTCCTTTCCATTTGATCTCGCCGAACTTGTACTGCACGCCTTCGTTGATATGTAAGTCCAGATTGACTAAGCCCTTGTCATCTCTCCATACAGAGTCGCTGACGATCTGGGCATCACTATGGCCATTTTGGATGTAGTATTGGATTAGATTTTTCTTGTCCGCCTCGTAATCTCCTTTTACAAATTTAGATTTTTTAAGCAATGTTCCCTTTTGCTTGGTCTCGCTGAGTTGCTTTCTGAGCTTTCTGTCCTTAATGGCTTGATTACCGATGAAATTGATCTTTTTTATCTTGACCTTATCGTTCTTTTCTACATTGATAAGCATCTTAACTGTGTTTTGAAGCACAGGATCTTCGACAGGATCCATGGTCACTTGAGCATCTAAGAAGCCCTTGTCGATGTAGTATTGCTTGAGTTTATTAGCTCCTACATTGCGATCATTCTCTGATATGATTCCACCGATTCTAAAAGTTTCTCCAAGTTCTTCAATCAAGTTCTCTTGCTGAATCTTACGAACATTCTTGAATTGATATCCCGATAGAACAGGTTGTTCCTTAAGCTGAACGGTTAGATACACGCTGTCTTCAACGAGTTTGTCCAACATAATCTCGACATCTGAGAACAATCGTAACCTCCACAGCTCATTGACGGCTCTCGATAATCGCTCACTTGGAATCTCAATCGTCTGACCTTCACGAAGTCCTGTGATTGACTTGATGGCATTGTCATCACGTCTCTCAGCACCTGTGACATTGACTTGCGCAATGTGGTAGATCTTCTTATTGCTGTAATCCAACTCTAGGAAATCAGGAGCTAATGGATTAGTGTTTTGTGCCTTGAGGCCTCCCCATGTAAGGGATAAGCCCAAGAAAAGCAGAACGACTATTCTTATCATATCTGTTGAGTATGGACCCCCAAAAGAACAGTCTTTTATATGTACCTCGCCTGTTGTTTTCATATTTAACCCTGCATTAAGAATTAATTAACTGCTCCCCTGTCAAACCAAACCTCCTTTCTCGATTTTGGTAGGTCATAACAGCCTTATGTAGGTGCTCCTTTTTAAAATCTGGCCAAAGCACATCGGTAAAGTATAACTCAGCATAGGATAACTGCCACAACAGGTAATTGCTGATCCTACGCTCACCACTCGTTCTGATGAGTAAGTCTGGATCAGGCATTCCGTTGGTCTGGAGTAAACTGCTAAATAATTTTTCACTCGGCGCCTCACCATTGCTTTCGCCGGCATTCACCATTTCGGCATACTTTTTTACTGCAGCTAGTATCTCCCATCGGCTGCTATAGTTTAGCGCCAAGGTGAGTGTCATGCGCGTATTTTGTGAGGTCGCATGTATTCCTTTGATTAATGCTTTATAGGTTTCTTTTGGGAGAGACTCGAGATCCCCGATAGCATTAAGTTTGATATTGTTCTTGTTCAGTGTGCTAAGTTCTTGGTCAATAGTCTTGACGAATAGTTTCATCAAGGTGTTGACTTCAAATGCCGGTCTTTTCCAATTTTCCTTTGAAAAGGCATAAAGTGTCAGATACGATACACCTAACTCGGCCGCTCCCTCAGATATCTCTCGTACGGCTCGAACACCGTTTTGATGCCCAAAAACACGTGCGCGATTTTGATTTTTTGCCCATCGCCCATTACCATCCATGATCACAGCTATGTGCTGTGGCAATTTGTCTGGATCAATGTACGAGAGGTCTTGCATTAGAAACCTATAAATTGAAGGATCGCAAAAGTAACAATATTACCCATGCGTTAGGCCCATAAATGGGGCTGTATGTAGAAAAACTGGCAGTATTGACGCCGGATATCCTATTTTCATGAGTATGATTACATCAATAAGACAATTAGAGCCCAATGTATAATTATCGACTTCTATCATTAGCCCTTGTTTTTGCCATAGCACTAGTTCAGTGTACAGTGGTTAAACAGTGCCCAGATAAAGCATCATTTATTAAGTCATTCGATGACACGATATCTAGCATCAGTGATAAGGATCATGAGTTATCAGATCGCGATTGGACAGAAATAGACGATGATGTTAAAGATCTCTTGGATATGTGCTATATGAAGTATAAAGAAGAGTTGAGTTTAACTGATAAGATTGAAGTGTTTAAAAACCTCATGATTTATGAGGTGCACCGAGATCTCAGCGACTTGAACTTGCAATCCTTTAATTTAAATAAAGAATTTGATGAACTGGGAGCGAATGGCGCTCGGGAAATCGAAAGGTTCGTTAAGGAGGAATTAGGTCAATCATTGGAGAATGCTATTGATGACGTGTTAGAAAATATCAACGACCTTGGGGAGGAGCTAAAGCGATGGCTCAGGGAATAGTCGCATATATTACGAATTACTATAATATTAGAATTTTATTATATACATTAGCTGCTGGTTAAGAATACGCTGGCAGATAAGATGCTTGATATTATATTTTCATTCGGTCTCTCTTTTATAGTCGCACTTGCGCTGATGCCATTTGTCATTAAAACGGCGCTCCATAGAAACATAGTAGACAAAGCTGACGAAAGAAAAGCTCATACGGGGGTTGTTCCTTCGCTTGGTGGCATAGGTATTTTTGTGAGTTTTACGCTCGTCCTATTGCTAACTATTCCAGCAGAACAATTTGATACCTTTAGATACATACTCATGGCATTGGGTGTGATATTCTTATTAGGCGCTCAAGATGATTTGCGTCCGCTATCCCCGATATCCAAGCTGATCGGACAGCTTATAGCGGTGTATATTCTTGTATTCTGGGGAGATATAAGAATCACACAGTTTTACGGCTTATTTGGCATAGAGGCGATCCCATATGCGTTGAGCACATTTATAAGTGTGTTGTTTTACGTCTTTGTAATTAATTCGTACAACCTAATAGATGGGATCAACGGCCTGTGTTCTACTGTGGTTATACTAACCACCACGCTCCTTGGGTTTTGGTTTTTTATGATAGGCCATTATGATTATAGCACATTATCATTTGTGGTCAGCGGTGCAACGTTGGCATTTCTAAAGTATAACATTACACCTGCCAAGATATTTATGGGAGATACAGGCTCACTGGTTTTGGGAGCAGTTTGTAGTATAATCGTCATACAATTCATGGAGATCAATATGACCTTGAGTACACATCCACTCAAGTTTGACTCGCCAGTAATCATTGCTTTTGGATTGATGATCTTGCCCATATATGACACTCTTAGAGTATTTACGATTAGGTTAATGGAGGGAACTTCGCCATTTGTTCCGGATAAGAGACATCTGCATCACTTGATGTTGGAATCCGGATTGAGTCATATGCAGTCGACATTTACCTTATTAGCATTTAATGTATTGATTATAGTGGTGGCGCTCCAAATAGAGCATCTGCATATCGTTCTTGGATTTATATTACTACTCACCCTTAGCGTCATTTTTACCCAAGTGGTAAGGCTGATTATAGCGAGCCGACCAAGTGTTGCTCGTAGTTCGTGATGCATTCATTATCGGCTATTGCTCTTGTATTCATCGGAGGTGGTTTCGGCTGCGTCACCAGATATTTAATAGCTGAGTATTTCACTCATCCTTCATTTCCGAAGGGCACCCTTATAGCTAATGTGATCAGTTCGTTGCTTCTTGGATTGCTTATGGGACTGTTTATGAAAGAGCTCATTGGCAATCAATCTAAGCTTCTGCTCATGACTGGATTTTGCGGAGGATTTAGCACATTTTCTACATACAGTTTAGAGGTCGTGCAATTATATCAGAATGGAGATATGGGAACAGCGATCCTATATAGTTTGGGGAGTGTGACACTCGGTATCATCTGCATACTAGTTGGCCTCTATGCGATCCAGATGGTTGTCACTTCTTAGACCTGCTCAAGAAGTAACCCCAACAGGGGTTTCGAGATCTTCTAATATGCGCTGTAGATAGATCTGCCCTTCTTTTAATGTGTTTACCTCACCACGAGAGAGGATCAGGTAGCTCTTAGTCTGCTTAAGCTGATAGCCCTGTGTTGCACCCTTAGTAGATATGTAGCTGATAAAAGATTGGAACAGTGGTGTTTCAAAGAAGCTGGATTGTGGATTCGAAATGAAGTAGCATCTCATTCTGCCTCCCTTAATGATGACTCGTTCAAAGCCCAATTTCTTCGCTTGCCATCTCAGTCTAAGCCCGTTGAAAAGCTCCTCCACGGTATCAGGGATTGG
>CAZDHV010000071.1:0-13744 GCA_964505335.1 uncultured Saprospiraceae bacterium
TTTTTCTAAAATTGTAGTTCTAAATTTCTTCTCGAGCGAATTATCTCTCGACCCCTTCCTTCTAAGGGTGTGCAATATTAGCAACAATTTATATATGGTGCAATTAAAGCTTTAGTTTTTTACAGTCGCACCATCGATTATTGAAGATCGAAGAGCGACGAGGCCGATAATCGTAAGTATAATACCTAATAAAAATATCGACCACTCAGAAAGAGTGGGTATTGTTTCCATATTGCCCGCTGGTATGACAGCGTCTCCACCATCGTCTGGGCAATCTTCGATAAGCGGGCACGATGCATTACTCGTGAATTTTACGCCATTGAGCATGATGTTAATCGATGTTTCTGGCCTTCTAAACATGGGTATATCAACGTAGCCTGAAGTATTAATCTGCCCCAGGAAGCTTCCTCTTCTAAATGGAGCACCATTTCTATTGAGGAAAGAATGTTGATCGGAGTCTACATTGTCTGATAACAAAATGTTTGTTCCGGGCAGTCCTGTGACCCTCATGGTATCCGCGAATAAACTGAGCGTTTCTGTGTTGATGGTATTTGAGCAATCACATTCCGTAACAAGTTGAATAGAATTACATGAAATATCGGTAGGGTCACTCTCGCATATATCTTCATCTAAACTTATCCCACCTAAAAACCCATCTAGTTCGAATGTACATATTTCGGCTAACTCATTGTTATCGGCGCAGTAGCATTGGCATAAGGATACGGTTTCAATCATCCCTCTCAATAGAAAACCACAATTGTCCTCAGGAGAGCCACCTGTATTAATAGCTATGAATCCAAGGTCATTGGAGCCAAAACTATATAGATATGATGTGGTAAATGTTGTGGCATCACCAGGCCTCAGTATTGACTGGGGTTGACTTGTAATTGAAAGATTGGGTGAGGAACCAACACTAAGCGTGAGTGGAAGTTGAATAGTTAAAGATTCATTACCCACATTAGTGATGGTCCAAGTATCCTCTTTGACGCTTATGCCATTATTAAAGTCTACATGAGATAATAGTGACGTATAGTAACCACCACATGGAATAGATATGGGCCTACGGTTAGATTGATCAACTGTAATCGCAAGAGATCCTTGTGCTAAAGAATCGTTGCACATATAAGTTACCAATATTAATAGGCCTAGTAGGCTTAGTAATTTTTTCGTTTTCATCATTTACTGTTTCACATCGTGCCACATAGGACACTAAGGTCGACTTTGGGTTCGTGACGAAAACAGCGCTAAACCTGAATAATGGGGACATACTAATAGTCAGTAAGACTATTATAGTCGATTGGCGTTCTCATCACATCACAAATATATGAAATCTTTTTCATATATATTATTTCGCCATATGTTTTTAACCTAATCCTCGAATTATCAGGACTGTAGATATACATTTTTCTTTTATACTTCAATTCCTAATGTATTGTACTATGGTTGATGTGCGAAGGTCTATATTTACACTTCTGTACGAACTAAGAGATTATTATGGTATTTCTTGATTTTGAACAACCCCTGGAGAGTCTTTATGAGCAACTCGAGACTATAAAAAAGTTGGAGAGTGAAGGGGATATAGATGTCACTGATAAGATAAAGGAGCTAAACGCACATATTCGTAAGAAGAAAAAAGAAATATTCACAGACTTGACGCCATGGCAGAAGGTTCAATTGTCAAGACATCCAGCCCGCCCATACACTCTTTATTATATACAGCAGATCTGTAAGAAGTTTACCGAGCTTCATGGAGATAGGAAGTTTGGCGATGATAAGGCAATTGTCGGAGGATTGGGTTCAATCGATGGACAGACGGTAATGATCATAGGCCACCAAAAAGGGGTAAATACGAAGATGCGTCAGTACCGCAATTTTGGCATGGCTAATCCTGAAGGCTATCGCAAGGCGCTTCGATTGATGAAGACAGCAGAGAAATTTAATATACCTGTCATTTGTTTAATCGATACACCTGGGGCTTATCCAGGCATCGAAGCTGAAGAACGTGGTCAGGCTGAAGCCATTGCGCAGAATCTCATAGAAATGGCTCAACTGACTGTGCCAATCTTATGTTATATCATAGGAGAAGGAGCTTCAGGAGGAGCTCTGGGAATAGGTTTAGGAGATCGGATATTCATGTTGGAATATACATGGTATACCGTTATTTCACCCGAGTCTTGTTCTTCTATACTATGGCGGACCTGGGATTACAAGGAGCAGGCTGCTGAATCATTAAAATTGACTTCAGATCATATGCTCGATTTTGGGTTAATTGATGGAATAGTGCCAGAACCGACAGGTGGAGCACACTCTGATCCTGATAAAATGGCCAAAGCGCTCAAAAAACATATTAAGGCAGAGCTCGAAGAGTTGGCGCAGATCAAGTCGGATGACCTCATCCAGGGTAGACTGGATAAGTATGATGCCATGGGTCAATTTGTAAAAAAGTGAGAGCGAGCAATTAATGGTCAGAGCGGTTAAGAGGTATTTCTTTAATAAGGAGTATTTAAAAGTGTCTGGAAACGAGACACCTTCAAAGAATAATGTCAATAAGATTTCAACGATGTTAATTTTGACTGATGATTTATCTTTTGACAAGCAACAATTAGCCCGCTCTATTACAAGGTTAGGTAAACGAGGAGTAGACGCAAAAGGCTTTTTTATTTCATCTTCTTCTTCAGAGGTGGGAAATTCAATTGTGGAAGTGATAGACCCTGAGTGTTTTACTTGGTCTGGAGTTCCAAAACAGGAATTTTTAGTGAAATGGTTGCAAAGTAGGTATGACCTCATCGTAAAGGTAGATCGGCATAAAAACAGATCGATGGATTATCTATTTGCCTCCTCCAATGGACTGTTAAAAACTGCCGTTGTCTTCGACGGACAAATGGATTGGAATGCCCAATTTTGTCTATCGGCGGATAGCTACGCAAGCGAAGTGCTCGATGTCTTGTGCATTAAACTTTATGAACAGTTGATTAATATATTTAAGAAATGAAACATCAACAGTACGTAGGAACGGGTGTTGCCGTTATCACTCCATTTAAAAATGGAGAAGTTGATTATAGTGCGTTGACGCGAGTGATCAATCATATATTAAGTGGCGGGGTGAATTATTTGGTCTTATTAGGATCTACTGGTGAGACCGCTACACTCAATGCTGAAGAAGCCCGAACTATTCTGACGCATGCGATTGAGACTGTTGAGGGTCGTGTGCCAATTGTGGCAGGCAACTTCGCAGGCAACAATACGCTAGAAATTGCGAAGAGCATCAGCAAGTTTGATTTTGATGGTATCGATGCAATCCTCTCCTCAAGCCCAGCATATGTCAAGCCCTCCCAGGAAGGTATCTACCGACATTATATGGCATTAGAGGAAGTTTCTCCAGTACCGATCATCCTTTATAATGTACCTGGCCGGACCATGTCCAATATGGAATGGACAACGACGGTTCGATTGGCTAATGCGAGCAAGAAGTTCATTGGGATCAAAGAGGCGACGGGAGATCTGATCCAAACCACTCGCATCATCAAAAACATGCCAGAACACTTTTTTGTCACATCTGGAGATGATGAGGTCGTCATACCTATGATGTCAGTTGGTGGACATGGAGTCATCTCAGTAATAGGCAATGCACTCCCTAATCAGTTCTCTCGATTGATCAAGCATGGTTTAGAAGGGGATTATGAAAAAGCACGTGAGCTTAACAACCTCGTGTACGATCTACACAAGTGGCTCTATATTGAGGGCAATCCAGTGGGGATTAAGACAGCTATGGAAATAATGGGTTTCTGCACTAATGAAGTCAGATTGCCACTTAGTCCAATGTCTAGTGATAATTACAAATATTTGGAACGGGCGTTAAGACTTATAATAGGGTAGACGGATGAAAAAGACGATCTTATTTGCAATAGAAGGTTTGGATTGGAAGATTTTGAATCGATTAGTAGATGAAGGTAAATTGCCTTGTTTTGAATCATTGTTTGATTCAGGTACTTCAGGTAGTGTGAGATCTCAGCATCCGCTTATAGCATCCGCAATGTGGGAGACTATTATTACGGGTAAGATGGCATACGAACACGGTAATACATCTTTTCTAAAGGAGGCGGCCATTGGAGCAAAGACCAGATTAGGGACTCAAAGAGCACAGAAGTATACAAAAAACATATTTGAACTCGTCGATGACATTGGTTATGACTCGACGCTCGTAGGTTGGCCTTTAAGTAATAATACTGAGCTTAAGTCAGGAATTCAAGTGCCTGCTCGGTTTATAAAGAGCAAAGTGTTGTATAAGACGGATTCCTCGTTTGGGTGGTCTTATGATAATGATGACAAGTTTAATTTGTCTGAAGAGCTACAAGAATCAGTTGCTAAGTTGAGAGTCCATCCTCAGGAGATCAGTGTTGAAGAAATTGGGCAGTTTATAGGGACCGATGCTTCTACATATAGTGATGAGCAACTTTTCGTCCTTAAAAAGATTTTTTCAAATTTTTTATCAGTATATGCTATCAGTACCTTCCTTATACAGGAGACTAGTACACCGATGTTCTCTATTTATGTTGACTTTATTGATAGTATACAATTTCAATTCGATCATAGCAGGTTGTTTTTGGCAGTTCCGGAGCGTGATCAGATTATAGATCAATGTTATGTCCTATTGGACAAAGCGATTAACAGTACATTGAATAGTGCAAATTTTGAGTATAAAATAGTTCTATCTGAGTGCGGGTCTACTCATCGCAAACTTAGACTGAATAGAAGTTCTTCAGAGACTAAGCTCCATTCATCAGATTTGGTCAATGGGGTGGCAATGTTCTCAGGACCTGATATTGCTCAAGATGCCTCTTCGGGCACCTATGATAGTAGAAAAATTTTCAACTCATTACTACAGTTTCTCCAAATAAAACAAGTTGAGACCACTGATTTTGATAGAGGCGATACTCAGTATGTAAAGGATTTAATTTCCTCTATGGACGTATCTGATCAGAAGAATGTTAGAGTAAATAGAATTAACTCTGCCTACTGGTGTGCTCAGAATTTACTTGAACACTCATTGTATGATAAGGCTAAAGAGTTATTAGAAAAAGCACTAAAAATAGATGACAAAAATGTACTTGTAATTAAGTTACTCCAATATGTCTATCAAAAAAAGAACATTCCTCTACCACCGAATCTCCACGGTGCAGATCAGCATACCACCGATTTAAATAGCTTGATTATCAAAGCAAAGACTGCACTTAAAAGTAAACAGCGAGATAAGGGTTTGGATTATTTGATCCAAGCTGAGGTGAAGGCCGATAATGTTCCTAAATTTTTACATACCATTTACAACTTGTATTGGCAAGCAAAGGATCTCAGTGCGGCTCAGCGAGTTGTTATGAAGATATTAGAGATTGATCAAGACGACCACACAGCTTGGAACAAAAAAGCAAGAATAGAAAGTAAAGAAGGGGCCATAGCTGAAGCTTTAGACTCATTAAATACTTCGGTTCAGATCAGAAATCATCAACCGATGGTATATTATCAATTAGCCATGTTGTCCATTCAGGACAACAAGAAAGAAGATGCCAAACGGTTTTTGGATTATGCTATACTGCAGAATCCATCCAATAGGAACTTTAGGTTAGTTGCGTTGCGATTTCAGGATTTTATAGGCTTAACTGAAGGTGAAAGGGCCGAGCATTTAGAGCTTTTTGAGAGTGGCATTGTTGGGGAGGTCAATATAATTTCTTCTTTTGACACAGTTATGATCACAGATGCCATAGAGCAATGTCAGGACAAACAGATTAAAGACTCTTGGACTGAGGCAATGGAATTATTCAAGAAATCAGTGCAAAAAGGAGCTCCGTTATTAGGTAAATCACGAGATAATTATGTGCTATTACCGAAGCACTTGATGCAGATGCCAATTGAACTGAGGTATAACGTGCATATCGTTGTACCAGAAAAAGATGCATTTATAGGTCGTGCAAGCAGGTTAAAATCACAGAATGAACAAAAAGTAAATCCGTCCAAAATGTGGGAAAAACGAGGGGAGATGATTCAAGCGTTAATCGATAACTCTCTTAGTTCTATGCCTCACATTTCCATAAAACAATATCGTGAGATAGAATTAGTCGAATTACTAAAGACAACAGCAAAATTATGAAAGCTCAAAAATATGATGTCGGTGATAAATATGAAATACCCGAAGAAGGATCGTTAGGTCTATTAGCAATCGGATATAAAGGGATATTAGCCTGGCGATGTAGAAAATTAGGAGTAAAAGATACAGGTCAAATAATTGGTCCAGTGTTATATAATAAGGAATTGAAGGTTTCAGTAATAGGAGATGAAAAAAAAGAAAGTAAATAAAACCCTGCTCATAGGTTGGGATGCTGCGGATTGGAAAGCCATTGACCCCCTAATTGAGCAAGGCTATATGCCCAATCTCAGTAAATTTATCAAAGGAGGAGTATCTGGCAAGTTGGCCACTCTTGATCCACCGCTGTCACCAACTTTATGGACTAGTATAGCAACCGGTAAGAGACCATACAAACATGGTATACTGGGCTTCACTGAGCCTAAAGAAGATGGGTCAGGAATCCAACCCGTCCTTAATATCAGCCGTAAGTGTAAGGCGATCTGGAACATGTTTACCCAGAAAGATATAAAATCGCACGTCGTCGGCTGGTGGCCATCGCATCCCGCAGAACCGATTAATGGTACTTATATATCTAATTTCTATCATAAGGCTACTTTCCCAAAGGGTAAGGAGGAATTAAAAGAATGGCCTATGATGGAAGGATGTATCCATCCCAAGGAGAAAGAGGAGATCTATGCCAAGTTGAGATTGCATCCAATGGAGCTGACTGCTGCACACCTATTGGCGTTCATGCCGGATGGCTTGGAGGTCGACATGAATAATCCTGAGATCAGAAAGATGGTCAGGTCTATGCAGAAAATCATAGCTGATTGTACTACGATTCAATCAGCAATTACCCATATACTTAGCAATGAAGAATGGGACTTTGCCGCTGTATACTATGATGCAATTGATCATTTTGGCCATGGGTTTATGAAGTTTCATCCACCACAACAGGATCATATTCCTGACCATCTTTTTAAAGCTTTTCATAATGTAATTATTGCCGGTTATCGCTACCATGATATGCTTTTAGGGACACTACTGAAGCTCACAGATGAACAAACTAATGTTATCCTAATTTCGGACCATGGGTTTCATCCAGACAATTTGCGCATTAAGACTATGCCTAAGTACCCTGCTGCACCAGCATTAGAGCACAGCTTATATGGTATAATCGTGGCGAATGGACCAGACTTCAAATCGGGGGCAGAAATCCTTGGAGCAAGCCTAATTGATATTACACCCACTATACTCACTCTATATAATCAGCCTGTCGGAAGAGATATGGATGGAAGAGTATTATCACAACTCTTCAATAGGAATAGAACGGTTGAGTACATCGATACCTGGGAGACTGTATCAGGCTTTGATGGATCTCACCCAGATGATATACGAGAACGCTCATCGATGGACGAGGATACGTTGAAACAACTAGTAGAATTGGGTTATATCGATAAGCCTCATCCTAATGCTGAAAAAGCGATCAAGAATACGGTAAGTGAATCCAATTTTTGGAAGGCCAAGAGCTTAATCGATGGAGGATTGCCAGCTGAAGCAGTGCCTATTTTGGAGGTGTTGTTTGAGGAGTTTCCACAACATATTAGGTATGGTCAAGTTTTGGCATCTGCATATGAGAAAACTGGTCAATTGGACAAAAGCTCTAAAGTATTAGAGCTGGTCAACAAGAACAATCAATTGGATCCCGCAAATATCTTGCTTAATGAGGCCAGATACCTAAGCTCAAAAGGATTGCATTGGGATGCTATCGACAAGTATGTCCAAGTCAAAAATATGTACCCAGAAAATATTGACAACCTTCTTTACTTGGCGAAAGATTTCATGCTCGTTAAAGAGCTAGATCAAGCTAAGAAGCTTTACGACGATATATTGAAAATAGATTTTCAAAATCATCTCGCCTTCAATGGTTTGGGTGTATGGTACAGTACTCAGAATGACCATGAAAAGGCAGCAGAAAGCTATATCGAGTCTTTAGCCCTGATGTATGGTCAGGCGAACATTCACTATGCACTTGGACAGAGCTTAGAAGTGCTAGGTCATAAATCAGAAGCTGCGAAAGCATACACGACTGCTCAACAGCTAATGTCAGAGGAAAAGCCTATAGCTGCTTCAGTCGACGAATTTAGCGACATGAGGTCTGTGGAGTATGTTAAGAAGGACAAAGAAATTATCGTAGTATCAGGATTGCCGAGATCTGGCACCTCTATGATGATGCAGATACTTCAAGCAAGCGGTGTAAATATATTCAGTGACGCAGTCAGAACTGCTGATAATAACAACCTCAAAGGTTACTATGAACATGAAGCTATAAAATCACTCGCTCAGAATAATGAGATCATATCTGAGGTCGACAGTGGCGCAGCAATCAAAGTGATATCACCTCTTCTTAAGTATTTACCTCGGGGTTATAGTTACAAGGTGATATACATGCGGCGAAATCTCAATGAAGTGCTTACATCACAAAATAAGATGATTGATAGATTAGGAACAAGTGAATCTAATAGCAAAGACAACGAGTCACTTTATCAATCATTTGATCATATGAATGAACATGTACTAAGGTTTATCACCAAAGCAGATAATATGGATTGTCTCAACGTAGATTACAATCTACTCGTCGCAGGAGATAAGCGATTCGCATCAGTGCTTTCAAGTTATTTGGGAAAAAATATGAATGCGGATGTTATTAATGCCGTAATTGATCCAAGTTTGTACCGAGAGAAGAGTGATAAAAAATGATAATCAGTCAGTAATACATTACATATTTAATTATATATAATAAGTGTATGTGATTTCTAAATTGATTGTTAGTTTTACGAAAAAGAATGAACCTATGAGAATATTTATGATTATTGGGGTAGTTTTTTTCACGATGTGGAATACTGATATCGCTGCTCAATCTACTGGAGAGAGATTCGAGAGAACGCCGTTAGCAGTCGCAATTGTGATTAACAACTCTGACCTAAACAGTTCTAACAGAGAAGCTCTTGTTAACCTTTGGACTGCAAGTAGACAAGAAGGAACGCGTACTAATACTGACCCGAGCACTTTAACACGAGCGGTAAGACGTACTATGCAAAGAGAAAGATTCAATAGATTTTTGACTTCGATTGAAGCCGCAGGTCTTTTGAACCAAGATCAATTTGCCGATTTACAAACCAGACTAACTCGATAAATAGAAAGATATGAACCTAAATAAACTTAATAACCTATACAGCTCTGTTGTCAATAGTGAGTCTGCAGATCAATTACCTTCGCTAAAATCCTCATTGTCTAAAATGGCCATGGCCACACCAGCTTTATTGTTGGTTAGTGCAGTGCCAGCTGATGGTCAAGTCATATGTAATGATGGCGCCGCTCCGATAGTTGCAAGCGGTACTTTTTATGCACCATCAGTGTTATATTTTGATGTTGATGGTGACGGAGTTGATGATTTTGGCGTGTACGTTGGTACGTCTTACTCATTCGGAACAACAGCATTCTTTTTTGATAATGCCGCCGCAGCTAGTAATGAATTTATCGTAGAAAGCTTACCTATAGGACCTTTTGGGACATTTCCTTTGGTTGCTAATTTAAGTTCAGGCTTTTCTGTTGGACCTCTATTGCCTGCAGGATATGCACAGCAGGATTATTATATTAACATGGTAGGATCTGCTGGGGGTTATCCTTTTGGTGACTGGTTGGCTCCTAATAACAGTGGATTTGTTGGTCTCAACTTCGATATAGCTGGAGAACGTCATTTTGGATGGGTCGAGTTAACATTGGGCTTTCCTGACATCACTACTGGTACGCCAACAACTATAACTATAGAAGGATTCTGTTATGAGTCTACTGCAGATACTGGACTTTTAGCTGGAGAAAGAGAAGCTGTCGCACCAATCCCGACGGTAGGAGAGTGGGGATTGATCACTTTGGCATTATTACTATTGAGTTTTGGTACAGTTACCGTGATGCGTAAGGAGGGAGCTCTGAGTATGGCAGGTGCATCTATGAATGTAGGTCTTAATAAACCAGTATTTAGTTCAGAGATGTTCAAGAAAGCTTTACCATATACAATTGCCTTAGGAGCATTGTTATCGGTAGGAAGCTGGATTACAACTGGTACGATAACTACAGTCGATATATTTGGTGGACTCATTGCGGGTTCAGTATTGACTTATTGGGCACATCTCGTGATGATGTTCAAGAAGGACGAAGAATAGGGAGTTAGAAATAATTCCAAATGATTTATAAGGTCGATTGTTGCTAAAATAATCGACCTTTTTTTGTCTGAATTGAATTCAGAAGAATCCATCTAAACTATAGCCAAATATTATCTATAGAGATGACATTTTCATTGGTGAAAGCGTCATTTTGATTCTTTGAGATACCTATATTCCAATAATGTTGGGTTATAGTCTGTAACCGACAAATAATTCTTATTTCAAGAAACTTCTTTCAGCATTTAATTATTTGATTGAAGTATATTTAGCGAGGAAATTATCAATCATACATTATGAACAGAATATTGTCTTTAGTATTTATCTTATTGTTTTCTGGTATTGTCGCACTCGCACAATCGAATGAACTGGAAGATATCCAAGTTTTAACTGATCAAATTAGTCAGGATCTTCGGATTAATGGAGTAGAGCTAAAGCAAACACGGGCATTCACTAGTAGAAATAGTAATGTCGTCCATGCTTACTACAATCAAGAAATTGACGGCATAGAAGTATATAATGCTGTTTCTAACATTGCTAGATTACCAGATGGTTCTGTGTTACACAGTAATGTGAGAGCTTTTGCCCCGAATATTGATTTTACTACCCCGGCTATAATAGCGGAAGAAGCGTTAGAGTCAGCTCGCAATCACTTCGGGTTAGAATTCAGAGGGGCTATAACACAGGAAAGGGCTCAAAAGAATAATTCTGACATAAGGAGATTTAATGATCCATCACTCTCCTCTAGAGAGGTACTAGTTAAGCAGGTATATTATCCGGATGGAGATCAACTCAAATTGTCATGGAGTGTGGCATTCGAAAGGGTTGATAATCAATTTTGGCATAATCTCTTTGTTAGTTCTGTTAACGGGCAGGTTTTGAACCAAGTTGATTGGACGGTTCAATGTACTTTTGACCATGGTTGTGCCGAGGATTCTGAAAGTCATAGCCATAATCACGTTCATGATCTGAAGAGCCAGTCGTTCTCAACAGATGGATCATATAATGTATATGCATTGCCATTAGAATCACCTGGTGAGGGTGAGCGTACAGTTGAGTTGGCACCATGGGAGAATGCTGCAAGTGCATCGCCATTTGGATGGCATGATACTGATGGAGTTATGGGGGCAGAATTTACGATCACACGTGGAAACAATGTATTGGCAAGTGAAGATAGAGATGGAGATAACGTTCCAGGCGCCTCACCAGATGGAGGTACAGATCTATTGTTCGATTTCCCTATTGACTTAGCTACTCAGCAACCTATAGATTATGTAGATGCTGCTACAGTAAATTTATTTTACTGGAACAATGTTGTTCATGATGTGCTATATGAACACGGCTTTGATGAGGCCTCTGGTAATTTTCAAGATAATAATTATGGTAACGGAGGCGAAGGGGAGGATTTTGTGAATGCAGATGCTCAAGACGGTTCTGGTACAAATAATGCAACTTTTGGAACACCTCCAGATGGCCAGAATCCTCGAATGACCATGTTCAGATGGACACGGACTTCAACTGGGGCTACTGGATTTACGGTAAATAGCCCTGGGGGTATAGCAGGTGATTATTTAGCCCTACAATCAGCTTTTGGTCCGCAGGATACACCTCCAATTACAGGAGACCTTGAGTTAGTAGATGATGGAGTAGGTGTTGGCTCTGATGCTTGTGAGGATCTTGGAACAACTGGATTGGAAAATACAATTGCTCTCGTCGATAGAGGTACTTGTGATTTCACTACGAAAGTTATGGAAGCACAGGATGCGGGAGCCATAGCTGTTATTATCTGTAATAATATACCAGGCGCTCCGATACCGCCTGGAGGAATGGGACGTCGAATTAATATCCCAAGCGCCATGATCAGCCTAGAAGATTGTAATACGATTAAAATAGAATTACAATCCGGCCCAGTGAATGTTACATTGGATGTTAATCCTCCAGTGAATGATTTTGTTGATTCAGACCTGGATAATGGTATCATAGCACACGAGTATGGACATGGCTGGTCTACGCGTCTCACGGGTGGTGCAGGAAACTCTGGGTGTCTCAATGGAAATGAGCAAATGGGAGAAGGATGGAGTGATTACTTGGGATTAGTAATGACTATTAAGCCTGATGAGGTCGGAGAATTAGGGAGAGGTATTGGTACTTATGTTATCAACCAAGATAGTTTAGGTGCTGGTATACGGACATTCCCCTATTCAACAGATTTAAGTGTTAATCCTCACACCTACGATGATATTATAACTGAAGCCATACCTCATGGAGTAGGATCAGTATGGTGTGCGATGTTATGGGACATGACGTGGCTGCTCATAGAGCGTTATGGTTACGACGCTGACTTATACAATGGTTCTGGTGGGAATAATGTTGCCCTTTCTCTTGTAAGTGAAGGGTTGATGTTACAGGGATGTAATCCTGGATTCGTTGATGGCCGAGATGGTATTTTAGCAGCTGATATGGCTTTATTCGGAGGTGCTAACCAATGCATTATTTGGGAGGCATTTAGTCGCAGAGGATTAGGGTTCAGTGCAGATCAAGGAACTCCGGGATCTAACACAGATGGCACTGAGGCATTTGACTTACCGCCTAATATGTGCTTTGGTTGTACAGATGAGACTTCAGTCAACTTCGATCCTAATGTTACTCAGGATGATGGCTCTTGTTTCTCATGTAGTGACGGCATCCTGAATGGTAACGAAACTGAAGTAGATTGTGGCGGCGCAGACTGTATGCCATGTTTTACTTGTGATGATGGCATCCTAAATGGCAATGAAGAGGAGATAGATTGTGGTGGTCCTGATTGTCCAGCATGTCCAACATGTGACGATGGCACACAGAATGGCGACGAGGAAGGTGTAGATTGTGGTGGCACTGAGTGTCCTGTATGCCCGACATGTGATGATGGCATCATGAATGGTGATGAGGAAGAAATAGATTGTGGAGGAACCGTATGTGCTCCTTGTCCAACGTGTAACGATGGCATCATGAATGGCGATGAGGAAATGGTAGATTGTGGTGGCACTGAGTGTCCTGTATGTCCGACATGTGATGATGGCATTATGAACGGAGACGAAGATGACGTAGATTGTGGTGGTTCAGTCTGTGCGGATTGTCCTTGTACTGATATAGTCCTATTGTACGATGGATCTGCGTCGGCTATTGACATTCCAGATGGAACTGACAGGTTTGTAAGAGATTATATCGAATCTCAAGGTGAGGTAACCATCCAGGCTGGGACTCTTATCCAATTAAGAGCAGGTCAGGTCATAGAAATAATGGCAGATTTTGAAGTTGCTCAAGGCGGAGAATTGCTATTGGATATTGCTAATTGCGATGATTCTGGGATCAATACCTCGGTGATAGAAGAAAATGATAGTCCCAAGAAAAACTAGGGACATTTAGA
>CAZDHV010000072.1:0-13672 GCA_964505335.1 uncultured Saprospiraceae bacterium
GTTAGGCGAGTCGGATCGACGGGTGCAGCAAAGATAATCATGGTGATAATCACCACGACTAAGACAATCACCACGACTGCATATAACGCCTTACGAACCAATAGTGACAACATACTCAGATAATTAGTCGGTCATTTTAATCACAAGGTAGTTCATATGAATAGTTATGAGATACATTATTAGTGATACTCGGAGCCAACAAACCAAGAGGCATCGAACTTTTTTATCCTCTCAACAAAAAGATCGGGCATTCAAGTAAGCGTTTTGCACACTGATCAACAATATATATGTAAACAATAGCTCATGAAAAATCATCTCCCTTCACTTACCCTTTTTATAGCTATGTCAGGAAATGATCTTGAGGGCCTTGATCTTAATAAAGTGATTTATAGTGCTGACTGGGATCAGGATGGTGTTGTGAGCACCTACGACTTCGTGGCTGTTTCAGCACAGATTCGTGGTGTCGAATTCGAATATGACCTACCTCAATATCATCTTATTCCTGCTGATGCACAAATACCTGATTTGGATCCATTTGATATTGCAGTAGACTACTCAGAGCTCAATTTTATCTATGATAATGCAATAGATAGCCTGAATGTTGAAGTCCTTAGAATTGGGGATTTAAGTATCCACAGCAATTAAAATAGAGACTCTGATTAAGTTAATTCGGATCAAGATCACCGAGATTCATATTTAGGGCAGATTATTATTGAGACTTCTGTGAAAGCACAGAGGATCTGTGAACAAATCCTACTCCACAACTACGGGCATAGTTACGACTAAGTCGATGATTCTAATGAATGCAAGCCGATGGTTTCAATTTGTCAAAAATTTTAATTGACAATTAGCCGATCAATTTAAACACTAAGTTGTTTTTATCATTTGTTTTGTGATTCATTCTTACAAAAACCTATACGTGCCAGTAGTAGAGTCAATTTCTTTTTCAGATATACCTCATTTTTCTAAGCGAGACAAGGCTTTTCAGTTAGGTGATGATAGCTTAAGACCCTTTTATAAATATGAGGTCAACCTTGATACGTTCGCAGAGGTCATCAATGAGCGATCAAAGTTTCAGACCAATCGACCGCTGTTGCAGCAAGTTGTTCAAGCACAGTATGCTGGCAAGACGATTTCTGCAGAACTGAAAGAGAACATTGCCGAGCTCACGTCAGATAAGACCTTTACCGTTATTACTGCACATCAGCCCTCGATACTCACAGGTCCACTGTACTATATTTTTAAGATCTGTAGCGTGATTAGTCTCTGTCGCCAGTTGAGTCAACACCACGATGATTACAGATTTGTACCAACATTCATTATGGGTGGTGAGGATCATGACTTCGAGGAGATTGCCTCTTTGCATTACTTCAACAGGACATTCACTTGGAAAACTGAACAAATCGGCTCGGTAGGCAGAATGACACTGGGTGGCCTTCAAGCCTTGCTTGATGAAGTAGGAGCAACTTTTGGTGCAATGCCGCATGCGTCAGAGTTGAGACAACTCATCGAAGACTCCTATGCTGGATCTAAGACTTATGGAGAGTTCATGCTAGCTTTAACGCACGGCATCTTTAGCCATACGGAGCTGATGATCATAAACATGGATGATCCCAAGCTCAAGTTGGAGCTGTTACCATATATCATCAAGGACATCAAAGAAGAAACGTCCCATCAATCCGTCAATGTAGATCAATTGGCTTTAGACAAGGCTGGATTTAAGTCACAAGCCCATGCAAGAGACGTGAATATTTTCATTCATGATGGTGATCGTCATAGAGTAATCAAGAACGGTAATGACAATTATACGATCAACTCTAAGACATACAATCAAGCAGAGTTGATTTCATATCTACAGAAGAATCCTGAAAGCATCAGCCCTAATGTTGTTTTGCGACCAATATATCAAGAGTTAATTCTACCAAACCTAGCGTATGTTGGTGGAGGAGGAGAATTGGCCTATTGGATGGAGCGTAGAACACTGTTCGAGGAACTGTCTATACCCTATCCGATGCTTATTCGGCGCGATTCAGCCTTGATTGTGGATTCAAAATCACTAAGCCAAGCTCAAAAAATATCACTTCCTATTAAAGACTTATTTGATCGAAATGATCTCATAGCCATTAAGTACGCTAAAGATCGAAGTGAATCGGAATTAGATCTTTCTTCAGAACGTGAGAAGGCAACTTTGCTATTTAAAGAATTGCATGAGCGAGCAGTACAAATAGATTCGACTTTATCTGGTGCGGTCAAAGCTGAGGAGGCTAAATTCCTTAAGGCGTTGGGTAACATCGAAAACAAGATTGTCAAAGCTGAGAAGCGTAAGAATGAAGTTGCTATCAATCGTATCAATAAGCTTAAAGACAAGCTCTTTCCCAATAATGACAGCCTACAAGAGCGCTATGAGAACTTTATTCCATTCTATTTGTGGTATGGAGCTTCCTTCATCAACCAGATGATCGAATGCCTAAATCCAATGGATAAAAACTTTAAAGTAATTCAGCTAGAGGAAGTAGAAAGTTAAGCTGCTGCGAAGTAGCACAACAACTCATCGATCTTCGCCTTCAATTCAGATCTATGTACTATGAAATCCAGAAAGCCGTGATCCATCAGAAATTCTGATGTTTGGAATCCCTCAGGCAAGTCCTTCTTAATTGTCTCTTTGATCACTCGTGGTCCGGCGAAACCAATCAATGCTCTTGGTTCGCTGAAGTTGATGTCACCCAGCATTGCAAAAGATGCGGTAACTCCACCTGTGGTCGGGTCGGTCAAAAAAGAAAAGTAAGGAATCTTCTCCCGAGCCAGCTGTGCCAGCTTAGTCGAGGTTTTGGCAAGTTGCATCAATGAGAATGCAGACTCCATCATTCGGGCCCCACCAGACTTAGCAATTATCATAAGCGGAACTCTCTCCTTGATACAGTAGTCGATCGAGCGAGCTATCTTCTCTCCTACTACAGACCCCATTGATCCACCTATAAAAGTAAAATCCATGGCTGCAATGACAATGGGCTTCTTATTAATCTTTCCCGCAGCAACGCTTATAGCGTCTGATAAAGAAGTTTGTTCTCGAGCTTTCTTAAGTCTGTCATCATAGGACTTGAGATCACTCCAATCCAAAAAATTAGAAGACTTAATGTCATCTAACAGTAATTTATATCGACTACCGAATAAGATATTGAAATAATCATGGGACCCGATTCTGAAATGATAATCACAACCCGGACAGACGAAAAGATTCTTTTCGAGCTCCAAGATTGTAAAGGTACCACTGCATGATTTGCATTTCTGCCAAAAGCCATCAGGCACCTCTTTCTTCTCGCTTGTAGTTGTTTGAATTCCTCCCCTTAGTCTTTTAAACCAACCCATACAATAGAATTAAAATCTAGGCTTGATAAAGTAATATGTTCTGACCAGGAATATAATTTGCTTTGCGAATGTAAGAATTAATCACAGACGAACGACAATATCTTCAAGGTATCCTGAGTCATGAATATCTGAACGACTTTACAGATTGTACAAAGGCTTGAACGTGCTCATACGATGTGTCTGGATAAACCCCATGCCCTAAATTAACGATGTGACGCCCACCAAATTGAGCAATCATATCTTGTGTCTTGGTTTGGATCTTATCTACAGGAGCATATAGCTGGCAGGGGTCCAAATTACCCTGTAGAATGATGTCATCACCCAAGTGACTGCGTATATATGACGGAGACGTCTTCCAATCTATTGACAACCCATCAATCTTAAGATCTTTAAATAGTGGAATCAAAGACCATCCTCCTTTGGGGAAAAATATCTTAGGCACTTCATCAATAGAGTCAAAGATTCTCCTCACATATGGCAGCGAGAACTCAGCGTACTGATCTACTGGCAGCATGTCTGACCAAGAGTCAAACAGCTGAACAAGGTCTACACCACATCTGATCTTCTCTTTAAGATAAAAGATGATACTCTCTGTGATCTTGGACATCAATTTATGAGATGCCTCAGGCTCTTCATATAGGAATCTTCTGGCTTTTGAGAAGGTTTTACTCCCCGACCCTTCAATCATATAAGCGAACAATGTCCAAGGTGCTCCACTAAATCCAATAAGCGGATTTCTATTGTCTATTCGGTCCTTTGTCTTATGAATAGAGTCAAAAACATAGCTGAGATGATCGATGACATGTTCACCACTGAGCAACTCATCCACATCAGCAACTGACGTTACTGTCCTTTGGAACAAGGGTCCTTTCTTCTCGACAATATCATAATCGAGACCCATTGCTTCTGGAATTACCAATATATCAGAAAACAGAATGGCCGCATCTACACCGAGGACATTCATTGGTTCCACGGTGACCTCTGCAATTAATTCAGGATTTTTCACCAAGTCTTTGAAGCCGCTAACAGAAGATCTTATCTTTCTATAACCAGGTAAAATACGGCCTGCCTGACGCATGATCCATATCGGTGGTCTTTCTAAAGGCTTCCCCTTGAATACATCTAATAATATCTCATTTTTGTAGCTCATAATGATCGCATCAAATTGTGCGGCAAAAATACACCAATACAATTCATATGAATATTCTTCTGATAGGATACGGCAAGATGGGGAAAACTATCCAGCGATTGGCTGAAGGAATGGGACATAATATCTCAGGAGTTATTGATGTCAATAATGTAGACAAGCTTCCAACTTACGCCAAATCAAGTCAAGTCGCTATCGAGTTTACACGACCTGAGTCTGCTTATCACAATTTAAAGTCCTGTCTTGATCTCGGATTGCCTGTTGTATCTGGGACCACAGGTTGGCTCGATCACTACGACGAAATATGCCAGCTCAGTAAGGAGAAAAAAACTGGATTCTTCTATGCGTCCAATTATAGCATTGGCGTCAATATATTCTTTGCGATTAACAGAAAACTGGCAAGCCTCATGGCGCCATATGATAACTATGCTGTGCAGATTGATGAGACTCATCATGTCCACAAACTAGATAAACCGAGTGGTACTGCTATCACGACGGCGGAAGGATTAGTTGATAACTTATCTACCATAACAGATTGGGTCCTCGAAAAAGATGAAGATCAAAAAGTTAAAATTGTATCCCATCGAGAAGGTGAAGTTTATGGCAAACATACCGTACACTTTAATTCTCCTATTGATGAGATCATATTGACTCACAATGCTCATACCAGAGATGGATTTGCGGTTGGTGCTATCAAAGCAGCCGAGTGGATCATTGATAAGGAAGGACCCCATGTCATGAATGATATGCTTGGGCTCTAGACTATGTAGTCGTACTTACTTACATTTATAGGAGATGATTCCAGCACAAACAGTTGACGAAATACTTTCGACCGCCAAGATAGAAGAGGTCGTAGATGACTATGTCAACCTCAAGCGTCGTGGTGTCAACATGATTGGGCTCTGTCCATTTCATAATGAAAAGACACCATCATTTACTGTATCTCCGAGCAAGAATCTATACAAGTGCTTTGGCTGTGGCAAAGGTGGTGGTGCTGTGAATTTTTTGATGGAGCATGAGCAATTCACGTATCCAGAGGCTCTGAGATTCTTAGCTCAGAAGTACAACATCAAGATTGAGGAAGAGAAAAAAAGTGATGAGCAAATACAGCGTGACAATGAACGTCAGAGCTATTATCTCATCAATGAGTATGCTCAAGACTACTTCGTCCATCAATTGTTTAATACACCAGAAGGGACTAGCGTTGGATTAAGTTACTTCAAGCATCGTGGGTTGCTCGAAACGACTATTAAAACATTCAAATTAGGCTATTCTCCAAGGGAATCTAAGGCGTTCACTAATCAAGCAGTTAAGACTGGCTATAACATAGATAAGCTCAAGCAGCTAGGACTGACCAGTACCAATGGGTACGATTTCTATCGAGAACGGGTCATATTTCCATTTCATAATATCAGTGGGAAGACGATCGGTTTCGGTGGCAGAATACTAAGAGAAGATAAGAAAGCCCCTAAATACCTCAATTCTCCCGAGTCTGAGATCTATAATAAGCGGAAGACCCTCTATGGACTGTATCAGGCTAAAACAGCCATCCGCAAGCAAGATCAATGTATCCTGGTAGAAGGTTATACTGATGTACTCAGTCTCTATCAAAATGGAATTCAAAATGTGGTCGCTTCATCAGGCACTTCGCTCACACAGGAGCAAGTACAATTGATTAAGCGGTTTACTAAAAACGTAATAGTCCTATATGATGGGGACCAGGCAGGACAGAATGCCGCCTTACGGGGTTTGGATATATTCTTAGAGAATGACATCAATATTAAACTGGCTACCATACCTGATCAGATGGATCCTGACGGATACATTCGTGAAATTGGTACTGAGCGCTTCGAGCAATTTATCGAAGACGAGTCATCGGACTTTATTCTGAATCTTGCCCAGAACATTCAGGATAAATACGTCAATGACCCAATTAATAAGAGCATCCAAATTAAAGAACTGACTACTAGCCTTGTCAAGATAGATGATCAGCTCAAGAGGTCGTTATACATTAAAGAATGTGCTGCTATCTTGACCATTGAAGAGGCCACTCTGATTGGCGAGGTAAATAGAGGACTAAGTAAAGTGCTCTACAAAAAACAAAACGACCTCAGGAGAGAAGAGAGACAATATCAACGAGCAGAGATCACAGGAGATGTACCTTCAGTGCAACGAGAGTCTCAACAGAAAGAGTCAAAATTAAGCCCCGATCAGTATCAGGAAAGAGACATCGTACGTGTCTTGCTACAACATGGCCATAAGATATGTACGCATGAGGAGGACATCGAAGGCTCGGCATATTTGCACTCCCTACTCGGAGATCAATATCTCTATTTCTCCAATGCTCACTACAAGGCTATAATAGAAGAGTACTTCACCAAAAAGGATTCGGGGCTCGCTAACCTGACTGATTATTTCATCAATCATAGTAATCCTGATACTCAGAGTTTAGCGACAGCCTTCTTATCAAGTCCGTATACCTATGCAGAGTGGGCTGAACGAGGTGTGGAGCTACAGACACAGGTGCCCATAGAAGAAAACCATGAGAAGGACATCTATCAGTCTGTGATGAGATACTTTATGACATACTATAAAGCGCAGGAATCTCAATGGGTGGAAAAAATCGCCGAATGTGATAATGATGAACAGAGAATCGTTATTCTGACAGCCTATCAGAATTTCAAATCAGAGATGAAAGAACATGCTGAAAAACTCAATACAGTAGTATTATAAAAAAAGCCTTCTCATCGTGAGAAGGCTTTTACTTGTTACATTCAGACTAATTAGCTGCGATCAATACAGTTCAAGTCATCAAAAGCTTTAGTCAATCTTTCTTTGAAAGCCCCCTCTCCTACTCTCAGCCATTTTCTTGGATCATAGAATTTCTTGTTAGGCTGGTCGTCACCTTCAGGATTCCCTAATTGGGCTTGAAGGTAAGCCTCATTCTTATGGTAGTATCCTTTGACTCCCGACCAGAATGCCCATTGCATATCAGTGTCAATATTCATTTTAATAGCACCATACTCTATAGCTTCTCGGATCTCTTCTGTCGAGCATCCTGAGCCTCCGTGAAACACGAAGTTGATCGGCTGATCTTCTGTACTAAACTTCTGCTTGATGTGTTCTTGAGAGTTCTTTAAGATGATCGGCCTCAATTCGACATTTCCTGGCTTATAGACACCGTGAACATTTCCAAATGCTGCAGCGACCGTAAATCTATCAGATATCTTACTCAGTCTCTCATAAGCATAAGCCACCTCTTCTGGTTGTGTATATAGTTTAGAGCTATCAACGTCTGAATTGTCGACTCCATCTTCTTCTCCTCCTGTCACTCCGAGTTCGATCTCTATCATCATGCCCATCTCATTCATCACCTCAAAGTACTCACAGCAGATGTCTATATTTTCTTCGAGAGGCTCCTCTGATAAATCTAACATGTGAGAGCTATATAAGGGCTTGCCATAAGCCTTATAGTATTTCTTTCCTTCATCTAGTAAGCCTTTGATCCAAGGCAATATCTTCTTGGCACAGTGATCAGTATGCAATACTGCGGTCACTCCATAGTGCTCAGCTAATTCATGTACATGAAGAGCTCCTGCTTTAGCGCCCATGATTGAGGCTCTTTGGTCATCGTTAGATAAACCCTTACCAGCGTTAAAACTCGATCCTCCATGAGAAAACTGAATGATAACTGGAGAATTCACCTCTCTAGCAGTCTCCATAACCGCATTAATTGAACTCGATCCAATAACGTTGACAGCAGGTATTGCAAAATCATTTTCATTGGCGTAATCAAATAGGTCCTTTACCTCTTGACCATGAATTACGCCCTTATTAAACTTACTCGATGACGACATATGACTTGTTTAAGCGTGAAATTAAAAGATGCAAATATAGAAACATTAAGTATGGCATATGAATCTCAACTCTACTCGATAATCTCGAGAGTAGCTAATTTATATTTTTTAGTTTTGGACCGCACATAATAATACTAAGACATGCACATACTATTACAAGGCAATGCAGGAGCCCTTCCAATTAATTTGATCATGATGGGCCTCTTAATTGGGGTCATGTACTTTTTCTTTATACGGCCACAGGCAAAGAAACAAAAAGAGCAGATCGGGTTTGAGAGCGAATTATCCAAGGGTGATGAAATAGTTACAACTTCGGGAATTATCGGAACCATCACTAAACTTGATGAGAAAAGTGTCACTCTCCAAATTAGTCAGAAAGGCTTTATCGATGTTACTCGATCAAGTATTTCTAAGGAGTTAACAGAAGGATTTCACAAGGAATAAAAACCGTGCCCGTCTTAAATAAGCTTTACGGGTAAATAAAAAAGGTGTTCAGAAATTCTGAACACCTTTTTTGTATATCTCTTTTTTGTCTTATTCTATACAGTAGAATTACCTCACAAGACTTACCGTACCCGCTGTGACAAATTCATCATTGTTTACGCAGACAACACGTACACAATAGGCAAATACATCTGGCGATAATTCGCTTCCAGTATTTCCGAATCTACCGTTCCATGCCTCAGAAGGGTCAGAAGTTCTAAATACCTCTTGTCCATTTCTATTTAAGATTTGGAAATCAATCTCTTGAATGAAATTACTCCTTACGAATAACAGGTCATTGTTACCGTCATTATTAGGGCTGAATGCCGTAGGAATAAAAATGTCTTCTTCCGTACATGTAGGTGGTATCACTGTGATCGTAATTTGACCTGTAGCCATACATCCATTAGAATCAGTTATCGTTACTGTGTAAGTAGTAGTAACGTCTGGACTAACTGTCTGAGTAGCTGTAGTTACTCCATTATCCCATAGTATATCAACGATGTCACCTGAAGAAGTTACTGTAATATCTACATCTTGCCCCTGAAAAATTTCATTATCATCTTCCGATGATGTTACGTCAATATCAAGATCAACAACATCAACAGGGACAGTCAAGTTCGTCGAACAACCAGATACAGGATCGGTGATCTCCACTGTCAAGTCTTGAGTTCCATCAAGATTAGTTATTACGCTTCCAGTACCTTGTCCACTCACAATTGCTCCATCCGGAGACCAGACAAACTCAAACATTGAAGTAGAATCATTATTTACCAGTACTACTTCGAAATCTTCATTTGCACAAGCTGACTGACCATCTGGCATTCCAGGGAAGGTCACGTCGATATCAGGATCAAAATTGTTGAAGTTGAATACTATAGAGTCAGAACATCCAAACTCATCAGTTACTGAAGCTGTAACAGACATAATACCTGCTGTAGATTCTAATGTTAATGTATCCATCATCGATAGGACGTTACCTTGATCGTCAGTAAAAGTAACTGGCAATCCTAAATTGTTAGCAACACCCAATACGACCAGTCCACTCATCGACATTGTATCGCAGATTACAATATCTGTGTCATTATCAGTACTCAACTCAATGATCTCTGGTACAACTACTTCGATCATCTGATCTTCAAACTGGCAAGTAGTTCTATTATTCAATAGGCTCACTGTGTAAGTACCTGGCTCTCCGAAGTCAAAGGTAGGATTGGCTTCTGTTGATTGATCTGAATCCGTGTCGCTCACACCGAAGTCCCATAAAATATCACCATCTGCTATTCCTTCTCCACCCATAAACGAGATCGATGTGGTACCACAATTGATCATTGATTCTGGTGTAGGATCTATAATCTCCCCGAGCGGAAGCTCGATGCTACCCTCTTCTACACATCCCTGATCAGAGATTGCAGTATAAGGAATTGATATGTTGTCTTGTCCATCCAGTATGGTCACAGTAACAGAGTTATCTGTCGACATGATTATATTATCAGAATCGTCAAATGTGATTGTAAAGTCTGTAGCTCCTGTAGCAGTTATTGTTACTGTATCACCTACACAAATTCTATCTGGTGTATCAAGAGAGGCTACATTATCATCTTGACTCAATGTTGTGCTTACTATATCACTCTGACAGAATTCATTAAAAGCTCTTAAGAAAACCGTTGTGCCTTCTGTCATTGAAATTTCAATAGTCTGATCAGTACTTAATATGGTAGTAAAGTCCATATCCAACGACCATTCGAAGCTTGCACCATCAACATTTGAACTAGCACTTAGCATAGCAAAAGACCCATCACATGCTACCGAATCTGTATTAATACTCGCCGTCAAGTTCTCCATGACATCAATGGTCAGGCTCTCCATAATCACACATCCAGCAGCAGTTGTAGCCGTATATGGCAATACAATTTGCTCCTGACCATCTGCTGCCATAACCGTAATAGGGAATGTATTTATGTCTGAAGTAATATTATCATTTGGCTCAAATACTACATTAAGTCCTTGTGAAGGATCATTATCGATGAGATCAACTTCTGTTGAAGTACTGCCATCGATACATCTATTAATTGGATCGAAATCAAAAGTGAAATCTGGCATCCCCTGTATCACATCGATCGTTGCTACATTACTACCACAATTAACTGGATCAAATGCCCTTACGAATAGTGTTGACATCCCTGGTGGGATAAGAATCGTAATAAATGGTTCTGTACCTACAATCACATCAAATGAAGGATCAAATGACCACTCATAAGTAGTATTGGGCCCATCAAGTGGATTGTTTACCATGATGTTAGCTTCTTCTTGGCTACTACATACCATTAGAGAAGGCTCATCAAAGCTCAATACGATATTATCAGTACCTACATTAACAGTGATCATTTCTGTTTGTGTAGTTACACCATCAGTAGCTGTTACAGTATATGTAGTTGTAACCGTTGGTGAAGCCACTGGATCACTGAAATTGGTCAGGTCCGTGAACGATAAGCCATCCATAGGTGTGAATGTGTATGTTACACCAGGTGTAGAACTGTTAAACAGTGCTATACTCTCTCCTGGACAAACCGAAACTTGCCCATCATCATCGTCATCATTAAAATCGATGAATTCGTCATCATCGTCATCTTGATCATCTCTATTTAGATCAATCACATAAACTACAGTATACTCACAACCTTGACTGTCAGTAAAGAAGTAAGTTACTGTGGCCGCAGTTGCATCAGGAGAAAGTCTAAGATCAATATCTGATCCAGTTCCTTCAAACAATTGTCCTCCTGCTTCTACAGTATATCGTATTGACACAATGTCAAACATCTCTCTGAGTTCATCTTCATTGATGCTGACCATCAGCCTGCTATCCGATGCATCAAATGAAACTACAGTATCTATCGCAGCCTCTACCTCATCAACTTCCGTCGGTATAATCGTCACAGCTACAGTACCAGTGACTTCACATACGCCATTAGAAACTGTAAATACAATGGAGCCTCCATTCTCCCCTCCTCTAATCATCGGATTATTAGGATCTAGAGGATTGACGAAATCAAGACCATCTGGATTTTGAATTGTAATTGTATTATTCGGGTCGGTCGAGATACCAACACCACCAAATCCACCTTCACAAACTGCAATGGCATCATCACTTGTTTCAAAAGTTGGATTGTCTAAAACATTAACCGTAATACACGCTGTTTCTGTCTGATCACCTCTTGTTGCTGTTACAACATATTTAGTCGTTACATCTGGACATGCTATTGGATCACTAAAATTGACTGTATCCGTAAACTTAAGCCCATCCATAGGTGAGAATGTATAAGTCACTCCATCTATCGCTTGATCAAACAGCGGTGTATTATCTCCACGACATATTGTGACAGTAGCATTGCCATCTGCATCTTCATCCCCAATTGGATCAATTAATCCACCATCAGGGTCACCAATGACATCGTCATTAATTGGAATATTGAAGATTAAGGTATACTCACATCCGTTACTATCCGTGAAGTATAGAATAACCCGAGCATTCATTGTTCCATCAGGCAGTTCAATTGAAATATCTGAACCACTACCTTCCCCTACAAGGACTCCATCAGCCTCGAGTGTATATCGTATTGATACGATGTCAAAATTTTCGATTAGTTCATCTTCGTTAATCGTAAACGTAAATACGTTCGTTGTACTATTGAAAGTAACCGTCGTATCAATAGCCGCAGCTACTTCGTCTACTTCAGTTAAGATCGTATTTAAGAAGGTAATTGAATCTGTTGTAGTACACTGTCCATCCGAAACGGTGAAGACAAATACTCCTCCTTCCTCTCCGACTCTGAACCCAGGATTATCTGGGCTAAAAATTCCATCAGTAAGTAGGGTTCCTCCAACACTTTCGAATGTGATCGTGTTCGTCTCTGCTGTTGTAATCGCCACACGTTGTATGGCCCCTTCGCAAATGACAAGCGAGTCTGCGCTCGTTTCTACCATAGGGTTTTCTAACACATTCACAGTGATGCAAGCTGTATCAGTCCTAACCCCGTCCGTAGCTGTAACTACAAATTTCGTTGTTACATCCGGACAGGCTACTGGATCGCTAAAATTGATCGTATCGGTAAACTTTAACCCATCCATAGCAGTGAATGTATAAGTAACTCCATCTACAGAACTATCAAATAAATCCGTGCTCTCGCCTTCACATATAGTAACAGTACTATTTCCATCGCCATCTTCATCACCTACTGGATCAATTAATGGGTCATCGTTATCCCCCCCTGTAGGATTACCAAGATCTAAGATCTTATCAATGATTATATCACAACCGTTCTGAGTGGTAACTCGCAGCTGCACATCGACAACGTCATCACAGGCGAACGATAGATTAATATTCTGTCCAAATAGAGTTTCTCTTGAGCCAGCGGTCGACACATCCCATCTTATCTCGCGTATCGGAGAATTAGGGTCCATTGCATCTGTGCTAAACACTACCTCTACGGAATTATTCACACAACTGCCAATGTTACAATCTATAGTCCCTTCTATCTCTGATATGAAAACGCCCACGTCTCTTGTAACCGTAACTTCACAACCGTCATCTGGATCTGTTGATGTCAGGCTTATTCTGTAAAAACCAGGCTCAGGATAAGTAAATGATGGTTCAATCTCCGTACTCATGAAAGCAGGGTCATTGGATGGATAATTAAAATTCCATAGGAACCCAAAGTTGTCAGGAGAAGTATTGATCGTATTTATTGTCAAACCATCACACACCAACTCATCTTCCACATCAAAACTGATATTTGCAATATCCTCACAGGCTCTAACA
>CAZDHV010000073.1:0-13564 GCA_964505335.1 uncultured Saprospiraceae bacterium
TAGGTCAGTTTTATCTGGCCTTTGGAGTAGCTGTATTTGTAGGCAAGTACCTCAACCAAAAGAATGAATAAAAAATTTATGAAAGACAAAAGTAAAGTCTGGTATAAGGTTTTAGACAACAAAAAGGAATTATTAGACAATAGAGTGATGACCGTGATTGCTGGACATACAGGAGTATGTTTGGCAAATTTTGAGGGAAAGATTTGTGCTCTTGATAATAAATGTCCTCATCAGGGTGGGCCGCTTGGCGAGGGCTCTATCGAAAATGGATTACTGCGTTGCCCATGGCATGGCTGGGACTTCCATCCTTGCACGGGCTTGGCACCAGGATTTGATGATGGTGTAGAGACGTATCCTACAAAGATTGAAGGAGACTCTGTTTATGTGGGACTTGAGAAAGAACCAGAACATCAACCGACATTGTCAGATATCATGGCTGAGACTATGGTAAACTGGGGCGTGAATCGAGTATTTGGTATGGTTGGACATTCTAACTTGGGACTAGCAGATGCATTAAGACGACAAGAAGAAAAAGGCAAATTAAAATTCATTGGCATTCGCCATGAGGGAGCAGCAGCATTTGCAGCATCGGCCTATGGGAAACTTACAGGAAGGCCAGCTGCTTGTTTTGCTATTGCAGGACCCGGGGCAACTAATATGTATACAGGTCTATGGGATGCTAAAGTGGATCGAGCACCCATCATTGCTCTCACGGGACAAGTTGCGACGCAAGTGATTGGTACGGGCAACTTCCAAGAACTCGATTTAGTAAAAGCATTTGATACGGTGGCAGCATTCAATCATCGTGTTCAATCGAGCAGCAAGCACAGTGAATTAATGGCACTGGCTGTTAAGCATGCTATTCTCTGCCGGGATGTTGCACATCTTACTTTTCCTGATGAAATACAAATCTTAGCAGCTCAAGACACGGATGAACCACTAACGCCCGATGGGCGCATCACCCCGATGACCATCAGCCCGCCAAGGGAAACATTTGCTAAAGCTCTAGGATTATTGAATTCGGCTGAAAGACCGGTAATAATTGTAGGTCATGGAGCCAGGTTTCATATGGATCAGATTATTGCGTTCGCAGAACGTATAAGTTGTCCAGTAATGACCACGTTCAAAGGTAAAGGTCAGATTGCGGATGACCATCCGCTTGGATGTGGTGTCCTCGGTCGGAGTGGCACTCCCGTCGCATCCTGGTTTATGAATGAAGCAGACCTGCTCTTAGTGATTGGGGCTTCTTTCTCTAAGCATACGGGCATCACTGCTAAGCTTCCTACCATACAGATTGATTTTGATCCATTGGCATTGAGTAAGTTCCACAAGGTGGACGCAGCTGTATGGGGAGAAATCTCGACAACTATTACCATGCTCCATGATGAGATGACAATTTTTGAAAATAAGGTCAACCGAAAAGCCGAAATAAACAAACGCTGGGAAATCTGGAAAGCAGAAAAACAAAAGCGCCTATCAGAAGATCGAGGCAAAGGTATTTCATCTATTTCCGTGTTTGACGCGTTAAATAGATATGCCCCCAAAAACGCAGTGATGACTGTAGATGTAGGTAACAATGCCTATTCTTTTGGGCGCTATTTTGAAGCGAGTAATCAGAGCTTTCTGATGTCTGGTTATTTGGGCTCGATTGGATTTGCGTTGCCTGCAGCTATAGGTGCTTGGGCGGCAGTAGGAGAGGAGCGACCTATCATAGCGGTAGCTGGAGATGGTGGATTTTGTCAATATCTGGCAGAGATTACCACACTGTCTAAATACAAGATACCAGTCAAGATGATCGTCCTCAATAACAATGAGCTAGGTAAAATATCTAAGGAACAGCGAGCTGGAGAGTTTGATGTATGGGCTACCACTTTAGTCAATCCAAATTTTGCAATCTATGCCGAGAGTTGCGGTATTCTTGGGATTCAAGTTACAAAACGGGATAATCTATTAGAGGCTATGGAGCAATTAATGCTGCATGAAGGCCCAGGATTATTAGAAGTCAAAACAGATGTAGGATTAATATAAATCACATCTACAACACGCTTCCCATCAGAATAATATGTTTGCAGGAACCCTACTTACATTATTAAGCGGGATATTGGGCGTGTTATATAGGCACTCAGATAGCCGAAGCCGTACTCGTAGTACCACTTTGGAAAGATTTCGACGTGGATGACTACTTTGAGTTTCATCAGACTTATGGCAAAAAGGAGTATCAGTTTTTTGCGCCGCTGACCATTGCCACCACTTGATCCCATTAATTACGGTGGGCTATATCATGAGCTATCAAGCAGAAGACCAGTTACTTGCCGGGTTGTTGAGCTTATCTACTTTAACTGATGGCGGACCGTGTGTATCCAGAAGGTGACTATTTAAGTATGATAGAGCAACTACCATGGGATCGTCGTCAGATCCAGCGATATAACATAGCACTACCATTGATGCGATAGGCATTCCTGTCCATTATTCTTATAGTACTTATGTCTTTCGCGCCGTGTTCATCATAGCCCATTTTGCACAACAGCTTGATAGAATAAATTAACTGTAACTTTGCGCGATTAAAAAGAGATGAGATTTATAAATGATATTCATCTTAATTAAACACGATGTATGTCATTTAAGTCATTGGGCCTATCGGAACCTTTATTAAGAGCTATTAGTAAAAAGGGTTACGATACTCCATCACCCATACAGGAAAAGGCCATTCCATTAGTATTAGAAGGGAAAGATGTTTTAGCTTCCGCGCAAACTGGGACGGGTAAAACAGCTGGTTTCTCGTTGCCATTGTTGCACATTTTATCTAAGTATCCAAAGCAGAGACATAGACACATTCGTGCTTTAGTATTAACTCCGACTCGAGAATTAGCGGCTCAAGTTCATGCTAATGTCAAGGAGTATAGCGAGTTTTTAGATATTAGAAGTGCCGTGATTTTTGGAGGAGTCAAGCAGAATCCACAGGTAGCAAAATTACGTCAAGGTATAGATGTATTAGTAGCGACCCCTGGTCGTTTAATCGATTTACAAAATCAAGGACTTTTATCTTTAAAGAGAGTAGAGATTTTTGTCTTAGATGAAGCAGATCGGATGCTAGATATGGGCTTCCTGAGAGATATAGAGCGTGTGATGAAATTGATCCCAGAAGATCGCCAAAATCTTATGTTTTCTGCGACCTTTTCAAAACCGATAACAAAGCTAGCCTACACTATTCTTAATAATCCAGTGAAAGTAGAGACTGCAGTAGAGAATACCGCAGTTGAGATTATCGATCAGAAAGTCTATCGTGTTGCGAGAGGTAAAAAAACTGGATTAATTATAAAGCTAATCTCTGAAGGAAATTGGAATCAAGTTTTAGTATTTACACGTACTAAACATGGAGCCAATAAGCTGACTAAGAAAATGATCAAAGCAGATATTTCTGCTGCAGCAATTCACGGCAATAAAAGTCAAGGTGCAAGAACTAAAGCATTGGCAGGTTTTAAAAAAGGAACCATTAGAGTATTGGTAGCCACAGATATTGCAGCAAGAGGCATAGATATACCGCTCTTACCCCATGTTGTGAATTTTGAATTGCCAAATGTCTCAGAAAGTTATGTTCACAGGATAGGTAGGACAGGTAGAGCGGGAGCAAGTGGTGAAGCTATTTCTTTAGTAAGTGCAGATGAAACTACCTACCTAAGAGATATTGAAAAACTCATTCAATTAAAATTAGCGGTTGAGGTTATTGAAGGTTTTGAGCCAGATCCAAATGCTTCGACGGAGCCAATAAAACGAGGGCAGAATCGAGGTCAGAGTAGAAATCGGAATCGTGGTAGGAGTTCCAACCATAGAAATTCAAATAACAATAAGAACTCGAACAGAAGCCGTGACAAGAGTAGGAGACGAAGGAAATGATAGCTGTAGTTCATGACTAAACCAAACTGCCAATCCATTGTATCCTGATGCCCTCTGCTCTGAATGGTGTCTTTGGGTTACGTTTTTCGCCTGCCTAGTGTAAGCTATCAGATTGTCTCGGTGCTATAGCAGAATGTTCTCTACGCTAAAACTCATCAATGGGATGAAAAAGACTGTTTACCCTTGATAACCCAACATATCGCAGTATCTACTTATATTGATTCATCATGAGAAGGTATAAGCGTATGAAGATTAGCGAATCTAAGGCCAAGTAAAAAGTTGTATATGAATTTCCTTCTGAACAATTTTTATAAGCTAGTGCTCAGCCTAACATTTGTCACTTTAGCGTCAGCATCACTTGCGGCAGGAAGTGATTCTTTGAGCTTATTTCAATCGTTCTATACTGACGAAATTCCTCACTTTCACATCAAAACAAAGTTAAATCTACTCATCAAGCAGAAATCCAAGAAAAATAGTCATGCTGCCACGATCACTGTTTCAGGCGCGGATGGCCCATCTAAGGAATACAAAATAAAAATCCGAACTAGAGGAAACAATCGTAACCAGATATGTTCCATACCTCCTTTAAAACTGGATTTCAAAAAAAGAGATCTTGCCGCTGTCGGTATCAAAACAGATTTTGATAAGCTCAAGCTGGTCGTAAAATGTAAAAGCGGTGATAATTATGAAGATTATGTTTTAAAAGAATATCTAACATATAAGCTCTATAATATCCTGACGGATGTCAGTTTTAGGGTTCAGCTGATAAAGTTGACTATAGAGGATGTCGATCGAAAACATGAGAGCATAGAAACCTATGCTTTTATAATTGAGAGCATAGAAGAGTTAGCCGAGCGACATAATGGAATCCAGCGCCAACAAATATTCCTTGAAGAGCATATCGACACAAGCACTTATGATGTTATGTGCCTTTTTGAGTTTATGATAGGCAATGCTGATTGGCACATATTCAAAGAACACAATACTAAGTTATTAATACTCAGAGAGGAGCTGATAGTGGTTGCTATTCCTTATGACTTTGATTATGCCGCATTAGTGAATACACCATACGCCACGCCCCATACTAAACTTCCTATTTATCATCTCAAGCAGCGCTACTATTTAGGGCCCTGCCGGGAAGCCGACGCATACATTCCCGTTTTTGAGCTCTTCAAAGAAAAGCAAACTGAGATGTTATCCATTGTAGAGGAATTTGAGCCCCTCTCCTCTAAACATCGAAAGGCTATGCTCGATTACTTAGCTGATTTTTACAAAATATTAGACAATCCCAAAGCGCGCAATGCTCAGATAATCAAACATTGTAATCGACACATAAAAATAGAACAATAGCGTCGATTTATTCTGTACTGATCTATTCGAGCATTCATTACTGTATGGCAATCATATGACCAACCTTACTGTCATCACTAGACTCAAGTCTATACGTAAGCACACCACTGGCACCCTGCAGATCTTCTCGCTCTATTAAGAGCGTGTGTTCACCTCTGAGATATTGCTGAGAGCTCTTATAAAGCAATCTTCCTAATGCGTCAAAGATGGTGATCTCAACTTCGTCGGCTTTAGGATTGTAGAACTTAATCTGCGTATCGCCTCTGAATGGATTCGGAGTATTCTGATACAAGATCAGGTCTCCGTCAGCCGTTTCTCTGTGCTCTCCATTCAAGTCTAACCTTTCTTCGAGAGATGTATATGCGAGTGCTTCTGTTATATCTGAATTGATATTGAGAGTCTCACTTACTGACTGATCGATGTTCGACCGAAGCACAAGACTAAACAACACCTCGAATTCTTCAAATGTATGTCCATCTTTGATGTAGTCTTCTGTCCATATCATCGAGATAGAATTGTCATGAACAGCATAGTCATCAGAAGTCATATCAAATCGTCCTTGACGCAACTCGACAAACTCATAGTTGCTTATGTCAAATGTGAGCTGTAAGGCTAGAAGCTCTTTCTGACTTGTGAAGTCTATTACGATTTCTTCACCCATATTAACTTCATCAAATGCTGACTCGATTAAGAGAGATTCCGTATTTCGGATTTGACCTAATGTACTATTAGGTACTGCATCACCATTTACATCACCCATCTTGACACCTATAATGTCGAGCTCTTGCTCCGTGAGCCTATCTCCCGATATATAGAGTGTGTCTTGAACAGGATACAAATCTGCTTGATCCTCTGGGGCAACATGCTTAGGTATAAACCTCCAGCTATCCACGTCTCCAATCTCATTTTGTGAACCTAAGATTGCTCTACGTAGTTGAACTTGATCTACGGCACTGATGCGTTCATCGAGATTGAGATCAGAAGCATACAGCTTATATGGACCTTCTATATCTTGGAGTCCAAGTATATGACGTTGCATGATAACAATATCGATGGCAGTAATACCATTTAGAGGATTGTCAGTAAGACTTGCTGTGATAAAGTGATCTCGATCTGCTAAGACGTTATTAAAGGCGTAGGTTCCAGTAACATCTGTGATGATGCTTTGCATACCATTTAAGGATACTTGTGCATTCTCGATCACTTGTTGTGATTCATTATAGACAACACCAGCAGCGGTATTTGCCGAGTTAGTATCTCCACTACAGTTGTTATTGCTATCGTTTATATTGAGATTCACTGTACAGAAGTCTCTATTGCCACTCGCATCCTCAACATAGAGATCTAATGAAATCGTTGTGTCTATCAATGGAATTAAGTCAGCACAAGAGAACACTATATTAGGTTGTAGTTCTCCGCTGTCGTCTAGGAACCCTATGCTAACTTCAGAACAATTGTCAAAGCTGCCTAAGTCAAAATCGCTCGCCCATATTACAGCAGCACCTGATTGAGGAATTGGTGTAGTTGTAAGATCCTCAATACATACAGGGGTAGGGCTCTTGGTATCCTCAAAGCTTACTGCCGTAGTAGCCCTTGTCATATTATTACATCGGTCAGTTACATGCCATGTGATGAGGTACTCAGTGCCTAATCCAGAGGCAGGAAGTGCAACAGTTAGGGAACTTCCTGTATCAGTGACATCGTCTAATTCATTTCCGGATCCATCTACTATTTCGGCGGTCCAGAGGAGATCATCTGGATCAATGCTATTGTCACCACATAAATCAGTCGCCGTCGCTGTTATGCTGCCAGATGCGGTACATTCAGTAGTATCTTCCTTGTTTTCAGCGCCATCGACAATGTCAAATACAACTTCACGATCGACGTCGATAGCAGGTGCTGTATCATCAGTAATTGTAATAATCTGATCAAAGTGATACAGACCATCAATATCGACATTAGTGAATCTGAAGTAGCTGCTCGGCGAATTGTCCGCATCATTTTTACAAGTTGCACAGGTGTCTCCGTCTTGAAGCGAAGCATCCCAATTTCCTTGACCCAGAGCACTATCATCAACAGCAACTACGGCATCATCTCCAGTTGCAAAGTCGTTGTCAGCACCTTCGTTAGATTGGAACGTGCACCAGTCTATGACGGTCCATGTTCTTAAGATCTTACGGCAGCCATCTGATGCGTCAAAACTATCATCTTCAAAACTGGACTCAACCAGTGAACAGTCCGTGTCGCACCATATTGGTTCTGTGCTAACCATTCCATCACAGCTCAATTCATCAGCCATAGTGACTGCGGAATTGCTTATGCTAATGGTATTATTATTACATGATCTTGCGATGCCAGATTCGACAGTGCCATCGGCATGAACTGGCCATTTAATGGTGAGCGGATCGAATGCTTCTGAGCCAGTTCCTTCTATGGTGATAATCTGACTACACGCAAACACTGAATCGATATACCATTCACGTTCTATCTGTCCAATTCCGCAGGATACAAAATCTTCAATATCTAAATGATGCAGCGTGAACTCTGTGCATGAAGAACCGATTAATTCTGGTGTTCCTATGGCATCGACAGAAAAGTCATCACCACAATTAATAGTCACATCATCACAAATCAATCTGAGTACACCTTTATCTTCAACAACTACTGTTGCATGGCCTGAACTCATGTTGCCCGCAGCATCAGTTACTAACAATACCACTCCATGTTGTCCAGCATCAGTACAATCAAATGCGAGCTCCGGTCTGCAGTAAGTATAGCTAATGGACTCTGTGACGGTGTTCGTTCCATCGAAGAACGAGTATTCAAATACGTCTACAAAATTTGACTGGCTCGGTACATACATAAACCTGCCGGCATCATCTTGTAAGTGTACGCCGCCTCGTATAATTGGATTATCAAACTCTTCCTCCAATAAGAGACATCGTTCAATCTCGGAGCAGTTATTATCGTGAGATCCTGCATCGATAGACTCTATACTTACTTTGGTAAGATTGTTATCATCTTGTCGTGGAGTCAATGTTAATGTGATGGTGTCCTCCGTTATGACTGTTGGCGGCACCCAGTCTTGTATGATTAGCGTATAATCATATATGGCTATATTGCCGCAAGCATCTTTAAATACATTAGTCACTTGATGACTTCCAACAGGAATTCTATTGCCTTGTACATCAAACTCTGGTGAGTCGACTTCACCTTCAAAGGTGATGAATCCTCCATTGCTGATGTATGCGTCAAATGTTGCGAATGAACATTCTTCTTCAACGAGTACTATAGGTATAGGACCGTTAAATGTACATGTGTGCGGATCAATACTCATCACTATCGTGTCGGGTCCACTTAATAATCGCGGCTCACGAGTGTCGAAAACTGTGATTACTTGAGTACGTGATATTGGGTTAACGTCTCGCTCAAATGGTGAGCAGACATCGCTCACTTCCCATTCCCTCAAGATCTGGAAGGATCCTTCACAGATCTCTAATACTCTATCTTCATATCCTAATGCGAATAGGCATAGACCTCCATTAGTATTTAGGGGTATGCCAAACAAGTTCGGGGTGCCTGTGCTATCTGGATGGATGCGGGAAGTCTCTGGCAGTACTGCATTTTCGATATCGTCCAACATTTCCTCAACCTCTCCGCACTCAAGCGGGTCCTCAATCGTAATATCAGCTGGGAAGAGTAAGTGCTCTGTACTGAATGGGAGAATATCTATAATCTGTGTATCGATCTGTATTCCGCCTTGACGATCTATTATAGTCCATTCTCTTTCGATTCGAGCTCTTGGAATATTACATCTATCAAAATTGATGTGTGTATCTCTAAACTCAAATGTCCAACCATCCACACAATTTGTTGCCACCGGCACACCTAATCTCGGATTACTTGGATCTATAGGTTCAACACAAAGTAGGGTGGTGTCTGATGGGAACACTATGTTAGGTGTGTTCTTTAATTCTATTCGAACAGTGCCCCAACAAGAGTTATTACTGCCATTGCAATCATTAAGCGTTACCACAAATTCTTGACCATCATCACTGATGTCAAAGAAATTAGCGTGAGCATTTCCATCCTGGTCTTGGATGTCCACACATAAGAAATTAGGGCAGATGCCATCAGGCCCTAAAAACAACATTTCAGGTGTGATACGAGCTTGACAATCCTGATCCAAGGATAAGTTAACACTTGAGATGCAGGTCATGGTTTCAGGAATATCCAATGATGCTTGTACATCTATATCTATAATACAAGTAGAAGAATTTCCTGAACCATCTGTAGCTGTTAGGTTCACCTGTTGTACACCCAATGGTAGACCATCTGCAAACAATGGAGGATCAGTAGTAAATGTGACGTCACAATCCGCAGATGACATGATCTGTCTGAGCTCTGGAAAATCTAAGGCACAATCCGTTGGGAGCTCAGTAATGACTATTGGAGTGGCTGGACAGTTAAGCACTGGAGCCAGAGTATCTACAACATTGACAAATACTTCACAGAATGAGCTTGATCCACCACAGAGATCTGTAGCTGTCACAACTACTCTATGTACACCGATATCATTGCAATTGAAAATGTTTGGTTCAATGGTAACTTCAGCAAGTTCCGAGTCATCATAGCATGCACTACTTATACTCAGAAGTAGATCATCATTAGTCAATCTAAACTGACCAGAAGCATCGAGAGTGACTGAAACACTATCCCGGCACACTATCTCTGGTGGGTTGCGATCAATTATAGATATCTCCTGTATCGCACGAGTACTGTTGCCGCATGGGTCACTAACCGACCATATACGGAATATCGTCGCTTCTTTTTCTCCCTTACACTCGACGACTATACTATCCATGAAGCTCAGATCAGCCATAATAACACTATCTGGTGAGCACTTATCAAAAGCTAAAGCTTGTCCATAAGTGTTTCCATTGACGATCGTATCAATGATTGGAATAGCTTCTTTTATAATCTCTTCGACTTCGATCCACACACCATCTAAAAACACTCGCCTCGTAACCGTATCAACAACGATTTCCTCAAAGTCAACAACATTAAATGTTGTATCTGGTAGACATTCGGTCACTATCAGATCAGGCGGTAATATAATGGTCGGAGCCATCGTGTCGATATGGGTAACCACCTGAGCGAAGACGCTAATATTAGGTTCACCTTCATTCGGAGAGATCATTCCATCTGACAAGGTCCATCTGATCGTGTCTACATACTCGTAATATTCGCAATCAGCGGGGTTGTCGGACCGATTGGATATGATATCTCGAGTAATCATGATCTCGCCAAAACCAGCACAGTTGTCTGTAACTTGGGTTTGACTCAATTCGAATGTATCCAGTGGAGTACAGCAGTCGATTGTAATGTCATTTGGAATACTGGCAGTTAACAATGGAGCTTCCTTGTCCACCACATAGATGACGATTTCACAAGAGTCAGACACTCCAGGTTCTCCATTCAAGGAGAATTGGTATCTCATGGTTACATCTGTAACACCAACATTATAGGATAAACCGGAAGGCTGTCCTGGTAACCACACACTGTTAGGAATACCATCTACACCGACACCTTCAAGTAAATATTCAAATTGTACATCTGTAGTCTCTGCACATAAATCAGCTTCTGCAAATGGGAAGTTCACCACAGCAAGACACCAACCTTGGTCATTAGACTGAATTATAGTGTCGGGGAATGCGGGACAGATTATTGTATTCTGGCAAACTAAGTTAACAGGCACGTTTGCGGCATCGCTTATTCCAGTGCCCTCTAAGGCACCTCCAATAATTGATTCACCAAATACAGAAGCGCTATTTAGATAATTCGTGGCGGTCTCAGTAGGAGAGACTCGAACTCCTAAGAATACTGCTCCAGCATCGCCAACATTTAATGTTTCCGGCCCATCAATTAGATTATAATCACCAGCACCATCATAGCCATCATTGATATCAAAATGTTCTGATTCTAACCTGATGATCTCCCATGCTGCGGCGTCAGCAAATGTGATATCCAAGCTATCAAGAAGTGAATCAATAACTAACGGGATATCTCCTGTATTTTCTACCCTTATTTCATAAGTCAAGTCGAAGGTGCCATCCTCATTTTCTATTGGCCCTTCAGAAACTCGCTTGTCAAGCTCTAAGCTCGGATTAGTGCCGAGAGTAATCGGCGTAGGTATGGAGTGATTATCACTACCAGTACGGTCGGGATCTGGATCTGAGCCATCTGTGGAGAGGTCAGTCAACGGTTGACCATTCAACGCAAGTCCTGTTACAGTGGCCTGGTTGTTAAACGTCATGTTTGCTTCACTACACACGACTACTTCTATAAGTATAGAACCCTCTTCTCCTTCTGCAAATTCAACATTTAGCGTATCCATTCCTGTGAGCAATGCTCCATCAGTAACACCACCGTCATAATTGACGTTTACATCAAATTCTTCACTCGATATTCCCACAACAAAGAAGGAGTCAGCATTAGCGAACGTGGTTGTTAAATTATCAGACACTTGTATATCTCCAATAGCTAAGTCCCCGGAGTTTTCAACATTGAGGGAGTAGACTACATCGAAACATCCATCATCTCTTAAAGTAGGACCTGAAACAACTCTTTTCGCAATTCCAATGGCCGGGTTAAACCCAATATTCACAGAAGTTCTAATGTCATTGTTGGTAGGATCACCATCGCCGTCAGGATCCGGGTCATTTCCGTTATTAGATAGGTCATCTCTGATGATAGTACCCCCTGCATCTTGAGCGATCACTTGTGCTTGATTCAGGAAAGTAGGTGGATTATTACCACAGTCGTCGATATTCACGGTGACGAATACCGTTCCTATTTCTCCTGGCTCTAAACTGTTATCTACATTATTGGTTAGGAGATCTATATCAGAGAATCCGTCAAAATCGTCGTTTACCTCGAAAAATGAGCTGATGACTGATCCAGGTACTACTTCTACGAAGTCACATGGGTCAAATACTCCAGTTAAGTTGTCTCTTAAGATAATAGAGTCTAAAACGAGGTTTCCAAAATTTTCGATGGTGAAGCGATATTGAACATTGGCACTACCATCTTCAAATACCTCAAGAGTATTCACAGATTTAGCTACACCGATGAAAGAGAAAAATTCGAACTGCACTGCGGTAGGCTCACTATTATCTTCAGGTCCATTTCCATTCGGATCAGGATCACTACCGTTTTGACTAATATCGCTAATTGAATTGCCATCGGGTGTGTCTGCAGTGATCGTCGCGGTATTGTTAAATGGTCCTTCATCCCCCATACAGTTATCAACCAGTACCTCTATTAAAATGCTTCCCCGATCTCCAACAGGTAAATCATCATCACCTACTAATAGGTCAGTTTGTGTTGATCCGTTAAAGCCAGCATTGACAGTAAAATCATCACTTGTGATCGATAAGACATCTACTATCGTACAAGGATTGAATATGCTTACTAAATTATCGGTGACTTGTACATTGTCGAGGTCTACATCGCCGAAATTTTCGAGATTAAACTCATACTCAACAATATTAGAACCATCTGGGTTAGGAATTACTTGTGCTACACGCTTGGCCAGTCCTACAGATGGCATACTTAATAGATCAACTTCAACAGAACAAGTATCCGTATTGCCACAGAAATCTTCTATAACTAAGAATATTTCATTAATACCTAAATCTGCATCAGTAAGGTTGATGACCTGACCGTTTATACCGCGATCCACAACTCCATTATCTATTCTAAATATGGATCTTCTTAAATCATCTGAAGATGTACAGTTGTCCACAGAGCCACAATCAATATCAGCAATATCTATGGTGGCTACTCCTGAAACTAGGCTGGTAGAAAAGTCTGCACAACAGATTGCTACCGGTGGCGTATTGTCAGGTACAATACTGATGGTTGTGGTCTGAGCTATTGCGTCATTGCCACAGGCATCGCTCCCAGTGTAGGTAACAATTATGTCATAAGGTGCTGCCGCACATAGATCTAATAAGCCAGTGTTAAAAGAGTTGCTAACGATAACGTCTGGATCACAGTTGTCTAGTACACTTACATCGGCAAGTAGACTTTCAATGAAAAAGCTTGGGTCTCCCATTCCCAAAATGTTACAATCTATAGTGAAGTCGGCAGGTGGTGTAATTACCGGTGGCGTAAAATCTGGTGTAACAGTAATCGTACTTGTTGTAGTAGTGAAATTACCACAGGCATCTGTTGCCGTCCAAGTTACCGTTGCAGAACCACCACCACTACAAATATCCACTGCTGTTGGAGTATAGTCATTGGTGATCGTAATATC
>CAZDHV010000074.1:0-13543 GCA_964505335.1 uncultured Saprospiraceae bacterium
ATTAAAGCAAATCCTGAAATTCGACACGATTTAATCCGTAAGGTTATTGATTTTGAGGAGCTACCACAATCATTTGTACAGCATTTACAGGACCTCGACGCCGCATCATTAAGCCATATACTCATAACGGGATACCATAAAGATGAAGACCGCATCTTATTTGATCCTATCCCGAACTATATGTTCACCAGGGATATAGCTGTCACAATCAAGGATCACATCTTAATTTCCAAAGCTGCCAAAGAAGCACGGCATAGAGAAAATTTGCTATCGAGGTTTATTTTTAACAATCATCCCATTTTTCAACCTATTGCGCAATCGGGTAAACTAATCGATCTGAATGACCTAGAGGCCTTTCCTCCATCACGTCGAGCGGAGGTGGTCAATGCAGAGGGAGGAGATATCATGATGTTATCGCCAGAACATCTGCTCGTAGGTTGTAGCGAACGTACGAGTCAATACGCATTTGAGAGTGTTAAGAAGCACATTTTTGAATTGGGTCTGATTGATCATGTGGTGCAGGTGAATATTCCGAATGAGCGCAGCTTTATGCACATAGATACACTGTTCACTCGGATAGATCACGATATCATATCGTGCTATAAACCTATTGTTTATGATGGAGAAGGGTCTAACGTAATCGTATATGATAAATCTGGAGAGCGAAGAATCTACCCATCGATAAAAGACTACATAATTACTGAAGTCAACAAAGAGATGGAGTTCATCTTTAGTGGTGGAGGGGTAAGTCCATATCAAGAGCGAGAGCAATGGACAGACAGTTGTAATCTTGTAGCTATACGTCCAGGTGTTGCGATCAGCTATGATCGCAATCTGAAGACCCTCAATGCCTTTAATAAAGGAGGATACAAAGTGATGGATGCGGAAGAAGTGTTTAGACAATCACATAGTGATGATCATTTCATAGACAGATTGGAGAAGACTATTATTACTATTCCTTCTGCAGAATTATCTCGTGCTCGAGGTGGATCACATTGTATGACCTGTCCGATCAAAAGATCACCGCTGTCATGATCACTAAGACTACTACCAAGAGAGTCTTGTATGCAGACACAGATAAGATGGGATATCTATATTATGGGCATTATCCGATGCTATATGAAATAGGCAGGGCTGAATTAATTAGGGACCTTGGATTGACTTATCGCCACCTTGAAGATGAGCTAAAAGTAATGATGCCAGTATTAGAGCTTACTAGTAGATATCTGCGACCTGCACTCTATGATGATATGCTCACGATAGAAACGTCCATAGTCGAGCGCCCAACTAAGATGATCACATTCCACCATAAAATCTATAATCAAGATCAGAACCTATTGAACAAGGGAACCGTCAAGCTATTTTTCATCGATATGACTACACAGAAGAGAGTATCGAGTCCGTCATATCTTAGCGATAAAATCGATCCGTTCTTTTGAGACAGCCAAATATCAGAGACAAGATAGACCGTGCACTTAAGATTGATGAGCTCATCAAGTGGTCTAAAGAATTTGTTTTGCCTGGTTGCGATGGAGTGCCACTGTATAATATTGTAAAGTTCATCGCAGAAGAATTACAGAAAGATAATCTACCTACAAGAGCTAATTCAGTGGCTTTCAGTTTTTTCTTAAGTATTTTCCCTTTTATCATATTCGTTCTGCCTCTGTTGTCTTATACGCCTCTCGCAGAGACAGCCATTACACAGTTTGAAGAGTCTATGGATGGTGTCTTCCCATCTTCTGCTAAGCAATATCTATTAGGCATTGTGTCCGACATTAGATCTGAAGGCAGCTTCGGATTGCAGGGAACAGGTTTTTTATTATCGATTTTTTTTGCGTCTTCGGGTATGCTAACCTTGATGTATGGATTTGATAAAAGTTATGATCAGAGCTTCAAAAGCCGAGGCTATCTCAAAAAGAGGTTAATTGCTGTGGTATTGACCATACTATTTGCTGCCATAGTATTTGCTTCCTTAATATTGATAGTTTTGGGCGGACAGCTTCTGAGCTATCTTGCTAATACGTTTGACCTAACTACTTCCACAAGTCTACTAATTAGCCTGTTGAAGTGGATCATGATCGTTTTTCTGTTCTATTCTGTGATTACGTTTATCTATAGATACGGTCCATCGACTTATCGGCCTCTGCGATGGATTAATATAGGAGCTACTCTGGCCACGTTGCTTTCGATTTCTTTTAGTGTTGGATTTTCATATTTTATTAATCATTTTGGCCGGTACAATGAGATTTATGGCACGGTTAGTGCACTTATAGTGTTACTCATTTGGCTTCAGCTGAATGCATTCATAGTATTAGCAGGATTTGAACTTAACACAAGTATTATCGTAAATCGCGATAGGCTTTACAGGGACGATATCAAGTCAATTGATCGTGACTCTGTAAGCTGATTTACATAAGTGAAATCAAGTGCGGCATTTTCGTCGACAATATCCCTACAGAGCAACATTTCGGAGCGTTTTAGTCATATTTTCATTATATTCAGTAATAAATCTATTAATTATGACACTTTTAGTATGGCTTGGATTGGGAATGCTATTAGGCATCATTGCTAGCAGACTCATCCCAAAGATGGAATTCAGTAATGCAGTTTTCGCATTTGTTATTGCTATTGTTGGCGCTATATTCGGAGGCTTCGCAGCTTCGATTATGGGTTACAATAATATTCCTGCAAGCGCAGTATTAGCAGTTATTGGTTCTTTAACTGTCTTGTTCTTTTACAAGCATTATTTAACTGATACTGTTTCACAATAAAATAGTTGCTATCGATTAGAATTTTTACTTTCCCTCTTTAGCACATTTTATTTTAAGATCATTGAGATCGGAATTGTCTTTCAGACAAGCTGGAAGAGCTATGGATACTCACTTCTAATAGTATTAAATCACGCATGATACTTATGATGTAATCATGTTTTGGTATCTTGAGTTTGCTGTATGAACTACAGCTTTTTTCATTTATACCATAATGTGATTTATGACTGACACAACCGGATTCAGACCTTTTCATGTTGCTATTCCTGTGCACGATGTACAGCTGGCAAGAGCATTTTACCGTGACATTCTGCAGTGCGAGGAGGGTCGATCTTCAGAGCAATGGGTCGATTTTAATTTATACGGCCATCAATTCGTAATTCATCACAAACCTAAGGCTGGCAATTCATCAGATCATACTAATGCAGTAGATGGTCATAATGTCCCTGTACCTCATTATGGAGTAGTATTACCATGGCAGGAATGGGAAGGGCTAGCGGATAGATTGAGAGCTCATAATATTCAATTCGTAATAGAGCCATATATCCGATTTAAAGGAGAGGTCGGTGAGCAAGCCACTATGTTTTTCTTAGATCCCTGTGGGAATGCCTTAGAGTTTAAGGCATTCAAAGATATCTCTCAACTCTTTGCCAAGTAGAGACACATTTTTTATAGAGACGAGGGACAAAAATTTACTGTAAATTTTGACACTTACTGCTATTGCTCTCAAGGCTACACACAAGGGGCTTAATAGCCTATTTTAGGGGTCAAAATACTCCTTAATAAATATTTACAAACCTTGCTTACGATCATATGTTAATTTTATTTATTCAAATAAATACAATACATACATCATTGAAATTAAGAGAAGTAAGAAATAATTTTTGGTTTGTCTAAATAGCTTTAAAGTTGAATCTTTATTACACTACATCGCTTTTTATTCTTCATCTTTGCTCAAACGAAATGAGCTCACAGCGAAGACTTTAAATAGCTGTTAGAAAGGCTCGAACACCTGAATTATTTGTTGATTAGAAGAACCGCTTTGTACATGAAGGACCACGTGTCAGTATGGGATAATTGTCTCTCTACCATAAAGAAAAGTATAAACCCTCAAAGCTTTAAAACCTGGTTTGAACCGATACGACCTGTACGAATTGAAAAAAGTTCTCTCACTATACAAGTCCCTAATAATTTCTTCTACGAATGGTTAGAAGAGAACTACGTTGGTTTACTTAAAAAAACCATTAGGAAAGAACTCGGAGACGAAGGAAGACTAGAATATCAGATCGTTGTTGAAGACCACAGTAGGACATCTTTGCATGTGACAGACTCTCAAGCTAAGTTTCATTCTACCGAGGCTATCAGAAATCCATTCGTAATACCGGGCATCAAGAAGGTTAAGATAGATCCTAAGCTTAATGCTAAATACACATTTGAGAATTTCATCGAAGGAGATTGTAACAAACTAGCAAGGTCAGCAGGATTAGCTATAGCTAAGAATCCTGGAGGTACAGCATTTAATCCACTAGTAGTGTATGGAGATGTTGGACTGGGAAAGACTCATTTAGCACATGCGATCGGTAATGAGGTATGCCGCAGATTTCCTAACAAGTCTCTTCTTTATATAAGCACCGAAAGGTTTACCAATCAGATAATAGAGTCGATCAGAAAAGGATCAATCAGTGATCTTGTTAACTTCTATCAGACAATTGACCTATTAATTGTTGATGATATCCAGTTTCTAAGTGGTAAGGCAAAAACTCAGGAGATATTCTTCAATATCTTCAATGAGCTACATCAATTAGGGAAACAGATCATCATAACATCTGATCGTGCCCCTAAGCTCTTAGAAGGGATACAAGATCGTTTGATCAGCCGCTTCAAGTGGGGACTTTCGGCCGATCTACAGACGCCAGATTTTGAGACGAGGATGGCCATTCTCCTTGCTAAAATAGAGGTTGAAGGGGCAGAGATTCCAAGTGATGTCATGGAGTTTATCAGTTATAATGTGAAGAACAATGTCCGTGAACTTGAAGGCGTGTTAATATCCTTAGTAGCTCAGTCCACATTAAATAACAAAGAAGTAGATGTCATTCTCGCCAAGCAGGTGGTCGAGAGCTTTGTAAGTGATGTTGGAAAAGAGATCACTGTAGAAAACATCAAAAACCTTGTTGCTGAACACTTCAAGATTCCACTTGATAAGCTTCAAGGCAAAACTAGAAAGCGAGAAGTCGTTATTGCACGACAGCTCTCGATGTATTTGGCTAAAAATCATACTACCAATTCTCTTAAAACTATAGGTGACCAATTTGGTGGCCGAGATCATAGTACCGTAATTTATTCTTGCCGCACGGTACAGGACCTAATGGATACAGATACCTTATTCAAGGATACTGTGTCAGAATTAGAGAAAAAGGTGCAGATGACCATTTCAAATGGCTTTTAGGCCGTATTGCGCCCATAAAGTTGTCGAGCTAAACAGAATTCATAGGTTAATTAACTCTTAACATGCATGCTTAGTGATGCATGGGCTGTATTTCAAAAGCTAGAAATAGTAATTTTGAGGAAAATACTGTCCGATGAAATTTCTACAGATCATCTTAGCAATAAGCTTACTATCTCTCGTCTTCTCATGTAAGGAGTCGACAACTGAATCACATGGTGTTGAACCCAAAGAGGTTACCGAGGCTGGGTTAGCCTGGTATAAGATTGATGATCTGGACCAAATGGATCTTGGAGATAAGAAGGTCATGATAGACATGTACACGTCATGGTGTGGTTGGTGCAAGGTTATGGATAAAAAGACTTTTACCGATCCTGAAGTCGTCGAGTATCTTAACGACAACTTTGTAATGATCAAATTCAACGCAGAACGTCGTGATCCAGTTTCGTTCCAGGGTGAGACCTATGAGTGGATTAATGCTGGGAGAAAAGGTGCTAACAAGCTCGCCTTGAAGCTGATGAGCGGCAGAATGGCTTATCCGACTATGGTATATCTTGACAACGACCTGAACACTATCAAGTCAGTTCCAGGATATAAAAAACCGGATCAGCTCCTTCAGGAACTCCAATTGCTCTAGCGTTGCTTTATAGCACAATTAGTGCTCTATTCAAAATCTTGTTATATTCAGAAGGGACTTTACAATAAGTCCTTCTGATAAACCATTTAATAGATTTTGGTCACTAAAATCAATCGCCATGCAACCATTTAGGCTATTAGCCCTTGCCCTTCTATTTATCATACTGCATTCATGCCAAACAGATACTGGTGTGCTCGAGTCTAAAACTGAAACAGACTCTAACGGCTACACGTATGAATATGTCAGTAACGATCCATCCGATACTCGTATCTACACCTTGGACAATGGGCTCAGAGTATATCTAAGTGTATACAAGGAAGAGCCAAGAATAATGACTTACATCCCAGTTAAAGCGGGAGGTAAGTTTGACCCGCCGAATTCCACAGGACTGGCTCATTATTTAGAGCATAACCTGTTTAAAGGATCAGCAGATTACGGAACCAAAGATTGGGAAAAGGAAAAACCAATACTAGATCAAATAGAGAGACTCTTCGAGGAGTATCGAACTATTACTGATCCAGATGCCCGAAAGGAACACTATGCGAAGATTGACGAATTATCGCAAGAGGCGTCTCAGTATGCAATTGCTAATGAGTATGATAAGATGTGTGCATATCTCGGATACACAGGTACGAATGCATATACTACAGAGGATCGGACGGTTTACATGAATAACATACCATCTAATCAGATTGAGAATTTCCTCGATATAGAATCCAACAGGTTTCAGATCATAGTGAATAGATTATTCCATACGGAGTTAGAAACTGTATATGAAGAGAAGAACAGGAGCTTGGATAATGACTATTGGAAGTCTGCCGAGGCACTTGCCGAAGCTATGTTTCCCAACCACCCATATGGAACTCAGACTGTCATAGGAACTATCGAGCACTTAAAGAATCCATCTATAACAGATATTAACAACTACTTCTACAAGTACTATATCCCCAATAATATGGCGATATGTATGAGCGGCGATCTAGACCCAGAAGAAACGATTAAGCTTGTTGATAAATATTGGGGTGATATAGAATCTAAGGATCTCGAGACATATACCAGTAAGGAGGCAGATCCAATAGTTGCTAATAAGGAGATTTCAATCATTGGTCCGGACAAGGAAAATCTATCTATGGCTTTCAGATTCGGGGGCACGTCAAGTGAGGACTATTACAAACTTCAACTGGTCGACTTTATGATGAACAATAGTACGGCAGGATTGATTGACTTGAACCTAGTTCAGGCACAGAAAGTCTTAGGAGCAGGCTCTTATGTTAGAGGCATGAATGATTATAGCATGCATCAGTTCTGGGGTGAGCCAAGAGAAGGTCAAAGTTTGGAAGAAGTTAAAGATCTCTTGCTCAGTCAAATTGATGTGATCAAAAATGGAGAGTTTGAAGATTGGTTGGTACCAGCTGTCATCAATGAGTTCAAAAAGATGAAGATGGAATCACTAGAGAATAACAATGCTAGGGCTAACGACATGGTGATGGCATTTACTAATGATATACCATGGGCGGATTATGTTGGAGCGATTCAAAAAATGGAAGCTCTGACCAAAGAAGACATTGTCAACTTTGTCTCTAGTAATTACAATAATCATGTCGTCGTTTATAAAAATCACGGTGAAGATCCTAACAAGGTACAGGTAGAGAAGCCGACGATTACTCCTGTTGAAGTCGATCGAGTTACACAATCGGATTTCTTCCAAAATGTTAAGTCTCGAGATGTCGCCACTATCGAGCCTGTATTCATAGATTATGAAAAGGATATCGCAAAGTCTACCATGAATTCAGATATTCCAGTGTGGTATAAGGAAAATGGAGAAAATAGTCTATTCACGCTATACTACCTACTGGAGATGGGGACGAATGAGAACCCGAAGGTTAAAATGGCCTTGGATTACCTCAACTATCTGGGTACCGAGTCGCTGAGCTCTGAGGAGTTTAAGAAAGAGATGTATAAAATAGGGTGCAACTTTGGCGTATTTGCTGGAGAAGAACGGTTGTATGTATATCTATCAGGGCTGAGTGAGAACATGGAAGAAGGCCTTAGCTTATTCGAGTCACTTCTGGCGTCAGCTCAAGGAGATACCGAAGTCCTAGAGAACGTTAAGTTGGACGCTCACAAATCGAGAGCAGACGCTAAAAAGGAGAAGTGGAGAATACTCTGGCAAGGACTTTCAAACTACGCTAAATATGGACCGGACTCTCCTTATACCAATGTGTTGTCCAATGAGGAGATCGACAACTTAAATTCTGACGAACTCATCGAGATCATCAAGAGCATACCTACGATGGATCACAAGGTATTGTACTATGGTCCTGAGTCGCAAGGTGATGTAATTGCGTTGCTCAATAAGCACCATGTGGTGCCTGATGAATTACAGCCATTACCCGACCGAAAGAAGTTTGCTACGAAAGACTTTATTGATCCAGAAGTGTACTTCTCTAATTATGACATGGTCCAAGCAGAAATGGTGCTGACATCTAAGAAGAATGAGTTTAACAAGGACTTGCTACCAGAGGTGAATGTATTCAACGAATATTTTGGGGCTGGTATGTCTTCTGTATTGTTTCAAGAGATACGAGAAGCAAGAGGGCTTGCATATTCAGTATTCTCACGATATGAGATTGCTCAGAAAGCAGAGAACAATGATTATTTGACCGCATATCTTGGCACTCAAGCAGATAAGCAAGAGGAGGCCTTGGATGCGCTCATAGACTTATTGAATAACTTGCCTGAATCAGAAAAGAACTTTGAAACTGCGAAGCAATCCATCTTATCTAAGATGGAAAGTAATCGCATTACCAAGACGAGAGTTTTCTTCAATTATATAGCTGCGTCAGACAGGGACTTAGATTACGACGTCAGGCAGGACATATATGCGGGAGTCAAGGATATGAGCTTTGACGATTTGAAAAACTTCCATAGTAAGTATGTCAAGGATCAGAAATTCAATATTTCTGTGATCGGAGATGAAAAGAAAATGGACTTTCAAGCACTCGGCAAGTATGGTGCAATCAAGAAGCTAAGCTTATCAGAGATCTTCGGATATGAGGATTATGATAAAGCACTTAAAGGATAAACTTAGGATATAGCCTATTCCTATTACTGCCTGCCAGCTGCATTTTGTATCTGGCAGGCTTTTCTTTTATATATACCTTCCAATTAATATTACCCCTTGACGCCTCTGATGATAGTCGACTCTTGAATCCAACAACCTACCTTAAAGCTACTTCCTTCTTTTAACCCTCTTTGGAATATGTCTCCGGTTGAAGGCATGTACTTGGTATACTGATTAATCCATTTATTGGCTTCGGCAGCTACTGAAGGATCTACGCTCTTCGCTTTTTCAAATTGATCTATGGCTGGCCATGTTACAATCTGGCTGTTCCATCCTCGTCCGGATCCACAGAGCGGTCCCGATGACGCATATAGCTTGCCGATTAGGATATAAGGTTCGCCCCAATTAGGGTTGCTTTTCGCCGCTTGGCGTGCATATGTTCTGGCCGCCACAAAATTCTTGATATGGGCATAATAGATCTTGGAGATCAGCAATTGCTTCTCAGCTTTTTTAATTGGATCATCAGTCTCAGAGATATACTGTTCATAATGACCGATTGACTCTTCAAATCTCCCTTCGTTCAAGGCATTATATGCCAGTTTTAGTGGTCCAGGAGGTGGCGGAGCAACATAGCATTCTTTATCCTTAGCATTTTTGAGGCGCTTGACTCGAGGATCTTCTGGATCGCATTGAGCCCATACCATCCTAAGATATACTTCAGTTACATTATCACAGTCAGTACTGTCCTGTAGATACTGATCGAAATAGCGATCCATGTAGTAATCACAGTTGTAAAATCCCCTTATTCCTTCCAGTCCTGACAACAGGTTGGGGCTGTATTCATTGATGACATCCCATGCGTCACAGTATTCGCCTTCGCAGGTTTCGAGGCCATGATCTATAGCGTCAAAAATGTCATAGGCGATATTGTCCGCAATTTCGACCTCTATATCTTTGTCCAGTACTCGATCATAGAGCATTCTGGATAATGGATTGATGATAAAGTAGTCTGCCTCTTTTCCTTTTTTATCCAGAACTTCTTTAAAGCCTACAAAGATGTTGTTGTCATCAACGTAATCTCGGTAGCTATAGTAGGAGTTAAAAGCTTTTCGCGCCAGCATGGTCCCGTCATCCTCAAAGCATTCTACTCGCTTGTCATAAATGCTCAATATGGTGTCAACTAGTGCTGCCTGAACATCCGTATCAGTAGTTTGCTTAAAGTAGTGGTCATATATTTTAATGCCGTCATCAAATTGATATTTCACCCTCCCATTAGCTCCTGGTGCATTATAATAGGCTTGTTTCCATATTTCTCTTGCTCTATCCCATTTTTCAAACCTAATCTGATCTCGATAGATCACATAGGCGTCTTCTGTTCTATCTCGCAGAGATCGATCAAGATCATCAAAAGTGATACAATCCGTCAGTGACTCGAGGCGTGGTTGCTGTACTACTTGTTGGGGTGGAGCCTCAACGACAGGTTCCGTAACTTTGGGAGAGCAGGAACATATAACCATAAGTGCGGCACTTATAACGATCCAAAAACTGGTCTTCATAGATGATCTTTTTTATTTAGACTGAAGAGATTTAATTAAGTAGCACCAATATATTTCATTAGCCTGATTTATGCTGACATTGATGGTCTATATAAACTGGCCAAATGATTATAAAACATGATCAACAAAAAGAAAATCAAGGATTCACTAGAGCAGCTGATAGCTAATAAAGTTTATAGCTTATTAGAAGATGTCAAGCTCATAGATGACTCTGCTGCCAATGAGACCAAAAGTAGTGCTGGTGATAAGTATGAAACCTCTCGTGCAATGCTACAACAGGAAAAGGACAAAAAACTTGGCCAACTGGACTTATGGTATTCGCACCAGGCAGCTTTGAAGCTTTTAGATACGGTTAAACATGATACTGTACAGCTTGGCTCTGTCGTCATCACACAAACCAATGTCTTATATGTTTCTGCACCTGCGGGTAAATTCCAATCTGAAGGAAAACAAGTTTTCGCCATCTCAAATGAAGCTCCTTTATATCAGGTCTTAGCAGGATTTGGAAAAGATGATCAGGTATCTTTTAATGGGAGAATGATTAAGATAGTTGACGTTCTCTGAATTACTCTATAAGCGTAATCGTACCATTCAACGACTCTACTATATCTAACTCAAAGTCATCACTATATCTTACCCTTAATGTGTAGGCATATACACCAGGTTGGAGTGATTGAAATCCTAGACCGCTGCCATTCCATCCTACATTTATATCAAAGGCCTGAAATACCATTCCTCCAAATCGATCAAATATCTGAAGTTCATATTCTGAAATGAATATACCCTCTGGCACAGAGGCAACGAATACATCATTGCGACCATCCTGATTTGGGCTAAAGGCATTAGGTACATAGATTGAGAAGGATACACATTCTCGATTTGTTACTTCAATTTCATCTTCAAACTGGCAGCCGAAGCTAGAAGTGGCGATAGCAGAAAACAAACCAGGGTCGTCTACAATAAGCTGATTATCTGTACTACCATCAGACCATAATACACTTACATCATTGCGATCTACGCTAAGGGTAGCGGACAGCTCTTCACATTTACTGATATCATCACCAAGGTCGAACTGTGGTAATGGCTGTATATCGAGGACGAAGTCGTCCGAACTGCTACATCCATCTATAGTCGCCGTCGCCGTAATGGTTCCTCCATCAGCAACAGTAATTTCATCAGTGGTCTCTCCCGTACTCCATTCAATATCCCATCGACCATTAGGATTATCCACTGCAACAGTGACGGTCTCGTTCTCACAGATGGTTTCATCGTCTCTAAGGGTAAATTGTGGTGTTTCCCTAGTCATAATCATAATCTCGTCACTAACCATACATCCACGTATATCTACTGTGACCTGTATTACTGATCCAGAGCCAGTAAGTGGAGCTGTAATCATAGCGGTAGTATCTCCTGTATTCCAGATGTATGAGGCTCCGCTATTTGTCGCATCAAGAGTGAGCATAGTTCCTTCACAGACTGTAGTATCATTACCTAGATCAACTATAGGGAGTTCTTGCACATCAACGAAGACAGAATCCCTGAAAACACAGCCGTTTATCTCTGCTTCAGCCCAGAATATGCCACCAAAATCTACGGTTAGCGTATTTCCAGTATTGGGGACACTCCATATCAAATCAGGAAATCCAGGATCTGCTACTAAATCAGTGGATTGACCGGCACAAATTACTTGATCTTCACCCAAACTAAATATTGGAGACTCTCTCGTAGTAAGCTCGAATGAATCTTCATCTTGACAACCATTGTCATCGGTTATAAGAACCGAAAATATGCCTGCTTCTGTAAGTGAAACTGTATTGCTTGTGCTATTAATACCTGTCCAGACAAAGCTCTCGCCGTTATCTGGTAGGGTAATGACAAAATTCTCACCTTCACATATTGTTGTGTCTCTGGGTAGTGTGGCATCGGGATTGTCGTTTACAATAAGATTAAAGCTGTCTATTACGACGCACACTCCTGAGGTTATGGTTGCTACGAATAGACCTGTCTCTCGAGCGATGAACTGTTGCTCTGTTGTATTGTCTTGCCATACATAACTTAGGTCTGACATATTAGCAGTAAGTATCACTGAATCCCCCTGACATATCGCTCCTTCGTCATCATCAGCAATCATGAGATTCGGACGTTCTTGGATCGTCACCAGCACGCTATCACCAACCACACATATACCATCATCAACTTGTACTACATATAGATCGGTCTGATCAGCTATGAGAGTCTGTGACGTACTTCCATCCTGCCATAGATAATCAGCATTAGCTATACCTGCATCCAATTCTACAGCATCGGGAGAGCAGATCGTTGTATCATTACCTATGTCGATTATGGGAGCATTTTGAAAATCTACTGTTAATGATGCTGTTGCTTCACATCGCTGGATCGAGGCTGTAACCATAAATGTACCTGCTGACTCTACTAAGAAAGTCTCATCAGTGCTACCATCTTGCCATAGATAAGTTGCTTGAGTGGAAAGATCAGCATTCAATGTAATTGTCTCTCCTTCGCATAGGGTAGTATCAGAACCGATACTGAAGTTGTCTACGTCAATGATAGAAACCCCTATCGTATCATCAGCCATACATACTCCTCGAGTAACCTGCACACTGATATCTCCAGCAGTATTAACCATCAAGTCAGGACTAGTGTCACCAGTACTCCATAAAACCAGATCATTTTGGTTTGCCGTTGCCACGAGCTCTAAGGTCTCTCCAGTACATAGGGTAGTATCTACTCCTAAGTTGATGCTGAACGGGTCATCTACAGCAACATTGATTGTATCTCTGGTGCTGCAGGAAGCTTCACTTACCTCAAGATAATAGAGATCTGAGTCTGATACTTCTATACTGTTATCAGTGCTACCAGTAGACCATAGCACATTGACTGCTGAAGTTGGGGCCGTAAGCGTAATACTCTGATCTCCACATATTGTGGTGTCTTGACCAAGATCCACAGACGGCAAGTCTATTTGATTCACAGTGATTTCATCACTAGCTACACAAGCACCTCTGGTTACAATGGCAGTGAAGGTTCCTGGGGTATTGACTATAATATTTTCTA
>CAZDHV010000075.1:0-2066 GCA_964505335.1 uncultured Saprospiraceae bacterium
CTTTCGAAGAAATGATCAAATCGAGAGATTTTTGTAGTGGATATGTGGATTTTGAGATTCCTCTGTATGGAGTTGAAACTCTCTACGAGTCTGATTTTGTTGATATCAGTAGTTATGGCGCTTGTTCTTTCTACTGTTAAAGTATTGAACCATGAACATGAAAGAGGCTATTGCGACGTTCTTTCCTTGCAGTTATAATTGAATAATTCTATAGCCCGGTCAAAAGCAATTATTATGGATACACTTAGAAATTTTAAAGTTTGGAGCATTGTTCTCCTCTTTGCATTCATCCTTGCCTCTTGTTCTACATCTGAGGAGAATGATTCTATCGAAGACTTAAATCTTTCTACGGCTGGACTTTCTCTATTGGCATCCCCTAGATCAGGACCTAGCGGATTTGGCCAATCTGGTCTACCATGTTTCTCCATTAATTATCCGATTACTATCGTTCTCCCTGATGGCGATCTTCAAGAATTTAATAGTGAGGAGGAGCTTCAAAATTTTATTGAAGTGTGGTTAGAAGATAACGGCGTAGACCTAGAACAACAGCCAATGCTCGTTTATCCCATTAGTGTTGACACAGAAGCTGGTACGCAAGAGATAAATAGTGATGAGGATTTCATCGCAGTATTAGATGACTGTTTTGGTGGATTATTTGAGTGTCTTCAGAATCTCGATGTAGATAACATAGAAAATCTTTGCTTTAATGTTGTCTTCCCGATAGAAGTGGTATGTGAGGATGGCTCTATCGAGACGATTTCAGATTTTGATCAGGAAACGGTATGTGGGATCGATGAGACAGGTGATCTCCTTGATCTTGAGCTGGTTTACCCTATTGATATAGAATTACCAGATGGTTCAACTACGTCTATAAATTCTGACGAAGAACTTCGAGCACATTTCATTACGTGCTTCCAAGAGGTGTTCGCTGAATGTGGATAATATCCTGCGGGCGCGCACAAGTCCTATAATGAGATTTAGAGCTCTTCTACTGTTGGTTAATAATGCGTCTATCAGCAATGTCAATAGCATATCCATATGCGCTCAATCAGAAAGCTCCAGAGTAGCGACATATCAATTACGTTGCAATCTTCAATTTGGCTTATGATATAAGTCATTGACATTGTAGGTATAGGCCAGATGTACCAATTCGCGTTTCCTTTGAAATACTGTTGGAACATCAGCATCCATTGGGACAAGACATAGCCTGGGCTTATCATTTAATCGCCATTTTTCTTCCACAGGTATAAATCTATTGTCAAAGCCAATATCGAGATAGAACAGATATTTACTGATCCAGTCAATATATTTCTCTCTATCCTCCATGGGTAGCTCTCCTGCGGCATTGACAATAGATAGTCCATTATCCTTTTCAAGAATTGCTTTTTTGAATTCAACAGCATTCAAAGGGATGTCGCCCAATATTGGAATTGTATTGTACTGACCATCTATGAATACCCATTTTTGTAATTCTCGGGAATAACTTTCTGCAACTACATGACCTGCCCCAAACCGTGTTTTTTCAATGTCAAAGGTCATTAACCCGAGCACTCTTGATTTTACACCTATGCTTGTTAATGCTGAAGAGGATACGATTCCATATTCTACACATCTGAAGTTCTGACCACTTTTTGCCTCTTCTAAGATGGTTAGTGCGTCAAACTTAGAGGGTTCATTATTTGAACTATGATCCCACTGATTATGTGTCCAGTCCAGTATGACTTTAATCTTCTCGAGATCATCTTTCTTGTCTGCGGTTAATTCGGCTAATCCATAGTTGATCCGCAGTTTTCTCAGATATTCATTATCAGTTGTATCTGAGTAATAGAATTGATATTCCATATTAGGTTCTTCATCCGCAAACGTGACCTCTTTCTCTTTTTTTGATGGAGCAAGATTGAGGGTTCTATATATCGGTAAGCAACCGCTCAACAGACATAATGGGATGAATATGCTTGATAGTGCTTTTTTCATTTGTCTGATATTAGAAGTTGACTATTTATATCCTTGATATATCCTTGATGTGGATTACTTGAGCCACGGAATCATCGTACCTATTTCGTTTG
>CAZDHV010000075.1:2166-7121 GCA_964505335.1 uncultured Saprospiraceae bacterium
TGGATTACTTGAGCCACGGAATCATCGTACCTATTTCGTTTGATAGGATGTGAGAGATGATCGGAATAAGGATGCTCCCGCTTTTGATGGTCATCCATCCCAATGCCAGACCATAGGCGAATGTGTAGCTGAAATACAGCCAATCTTGACTCAGCTCCCAACTGCTGTTCATATGTAGTGAATGAACAAGGCCAAATAAAATTGCTGTTACGATAATTGCCGGATTACCCAAGTTGATCGGACCTATTTTGAGATTAGGTTTAAGCGCAGTACATAATAGACCAAGCATAATTCCTCTAAAGGCGAATTCCTCATCTAATGAGGGCATCCCTAATTGGAAAAAGAATGTTTCTAGGTCAGGTTCGCCCTTGCCATATAGAAAAATGCCCATTGCTACAACGATGAGTACCATAACTAGGGTTAGGGTAATATTGGGTTTAACGGACCCAGGCTTTTGCTTGAGGGTGAAGAAATCATGCTCTTTAAAATCTGAGCGGAAGATTAGATAGAATATAATAGACCCGATGATGGCAGCCAATTTACCTGACCAATTCCATTGAGTCCCTATGGCCAACTCTTGGAAATACCGTGGAATTACCAGTAACATTTGATTCATGATAAAAAATGCGATAAAGAGAACTATGACTCTCCAGAATTTCCGAAGATCCTTGGCCGATAGTATGACGATCGGAAGCACAATGGCTAAGTATAGCAGTACTGTGGCTGTATAATGCAACATAGGTATGGTTAATGAAGACAGTAATCTAAAATGATCCTTTAGGATCGTATCAAGAATTTAAGCGATAGCGTGGGTCTAATTCCCTCTCAGCTTAAGACCGCCATAGCGCATCTCTGCAATGAGACTTCCAGCATTGGGATCTTTATAGTGGGCCTTTAAGGAAAGGCTGCTGCCATCTCGATCACGAAAGCTTATCTCGGTATCACTGGGCACATCGACATCTGTATACTTAGAAGCTAATGAGATTTTTGCACCACCCTGAAGTCCGATACCGTATCCAGTATATTCACTTTTTATTTCCAGTTGTTTAAAGTCTTGGTGAAGATTTTTGATTCTAACGCTTCCATAGCCCGTATAAAAATCACCCCCTCGAGCCAGCGTATTGATTTTTACATCAGTGTACTTAGTATCAATTTCAAAGAATCCGCAATGCTCGATATGAAAGTCGTCGTACTTGCCATTAATATCGATCTCGCCAACTGTATTAATATAGTATTCATCATATTTTGACTCTATCGTGAGATCAGCTATTTCTTCAATGGTTACATCAGAATATTTAGAGTCAATATCTCCATTACCACCAATATTACCTACTGTAAAATGCGAGTAAGATGCATCGAGATCAAAGTCCCCATCAATATTACCGGCTTCAAAACTTGTGACATAACTTAATTCTGCGTCAAGATCTTCGCCGATATCTTGTAGGTAGCCATTGCCATAATGCAATTCTATTTCTGCATCTCCATCTATTGATGTCAGGCTAATGTCCCCATACTTATTATAGAGTTCGAGATCGATATCCTTAGGCATCATCACTGTATAGTTGATTTTGTAGCTCTCATTTTTTTTGCGCCACCGGGAATTTTTCCAATTTAACCTGGTCACAGCCTCTACTTTAGTACTTGAGTTATTGAAAGCGATGTCAATCCTGTTCATAATCTCTCTCGCTCGATCTTCATCCTTCGTCTCAACTATTACCTCTATTACAAATGATACCTTATTATCATCGCCAGTTTGGATGTCTACATTGCCATACTTATTAGATATGTCAATCGTCCCTCCGGACTTAATCTCGAATTCTTCCGTGATGGTTCTTTTGAATTCTTGGATGTCGCTCGGATGGCCAAAACCTGTTGTTATAAATCCGACAACAAGTAAGACACCTAGTAAGTATTTAGAATAATTCATATCTGCTATTCTTTTCTTGTTCAGATGTCTTGATTTGATCTAAAACATCCATTAATAAATTCAACTTAGTCTGTTGGTTTTGGATCATGGCATGTAATACATGCTCTTTGTAGATGCCTTCTGCCTCCTTTAGATCTTGTAAGAGTTCTTCTTGAGCGGCATCCAATTGATTAATATCTCGAATGAGGGCACTATCAGGATCTGTCGCTAAGAGCTCATCGTACACCTGATGTATCTGCATGTCATAATACTGCTGCGTCTCCATAAAGTCTGGAATGTCTGCATACTCAAGAGCTTCCGTTTGTATGTCAAACATCTGCTGCATCTCAGTCTGGGGAGTTGGTTTTTTTTTCGATGTGCTACCCCAGTAATATGCGGTCACAACGAGTGCGATCACGCAGAGTGCGGCCAATATCCATTTGAGCGAATTGCCCGGACCTTTATTTGGGTCCAGCTGCGGCTCTATGTTATTCCATAAGTCCTTGGGAGCTTTAAGCTCATTAAATGATTCGCTGTTTTGACCTATGAAGTCACGGAGTTTATCTGAACTTGTATTCATCACGATTAACATGCGATTTTATATTCTTTCAATAGTTCTCTTAATTTCTTCTTTGCTCGATGATACTGTGTCTTGGATGTGGTAACCGTTATACCCAGTATCTCTGCAATCTCTGAATGATCGTAGCCTTCAAATAGATACAGGCTTACTACTGCACGATATCCATCTGATAATTTGTCCATTGCCGCCTTTATCGCCGGCACACTTATCAATGACTCTTCAATCTCTACCTCTTCGGCAGCATCGTGATCTTTGATCTCTTCAAACTGTACCTTTTTAGCTCTATGATGATCGATGCATTCATTGACCACGATTCTTTTGATCCAGGCACCAGGGGTGCTTTGGTATTGAAACTTGCCAATGTTTTTGAACACCTTTATAAAGGCATTTTGAAGTGCATCGGCAGCATCATCTGTATCATTGATCATTCGCATACATACATTATACATAGCATCACAATAGTCCTCATAGAGCTTCTTCTGCGCCACTCGTTCGCCTCGCTTGCAGGCTTCGATCAGCTCTTCCCTCTTATCTATTGTATGCGCAGTCAATTCATTTAGGTTTGATGCTCTAAAGACTGTATGGTGCAGGGCAGGGTTGCATAATTGACATTATTTATCTTTTGGTATTACAGAAGGGGGTATCCATTGATCTTTTAATACACCATCTGTAGGCCAGTATAGTCTCATGGTTAAGGAGAACTCCTCATCATCTTTTACAGGGAGCCAGTTTTCAGTTGATCGTTCAGATGGCGGCTGAGATTGGATCACGAGGTCGAGGGAGCCATCATCATTGTAGTGCAGAGAATCATTGCTATTGATTGCATATCGATCATAGCCATGGTCGATTAAGAAGTCATCAGGATTGTAAGCTGTTAGAGACCAAAATGCCTTAACTGGAGGTAGTGCTGAAGCATCCATATGGATGGTATAAGACTTAGCGCCATCCAAAGTCTTCCCATCTGAGTCAACTGTGGTAAATGGATAGATGGCGTCCTCAGCTAAATTAGCACCCAGACCTACAAAAGACACGTAGCTGCGCATGAGGTAATCATTTTTATAGTCTCCGAGTTTAGAGGTAATGATCGTCCAGTTGTTCTTCATCAGGGCAGGATCTGGATTTGCCTTGCGCTTTCTCATTCTTTTGTGCACTACTGAAGGAATTGCTTTCAGCTTTTGGCTGAGGATAAAGTTGTCGGTAGGTAGCTCGAATTGCTGACCAGCTTCGATACCGATGGTCGCCATGCGCCTGAGGAGATCCTCGTCATAGGGCGCGGCTTGTTGATCCTTCATTAGTGTGCTGAGTTTATTGATGAATTGCTCAGTTGACAGTTCTTCCATTTGCTTTACAGGTGGAAGAATTTCAGCATCTACTACATTTCCTTTAGGTGCCACGTAACTACTATCTCCAATAGACGAATAGGGGATCAATGACATCTGATCTTGAATCTGCCTGACGACAGTACTGCCGTCGTGATCATTATAGGTTTCTATGCGACCAATTAGCCAAGCCATATCTGTAGGTGATCGAAGCACAGTATAGCCAGTGGTATCTGCATAAGTATGGTCCGGCCCAAGGATCAACAAATCGATCTCATCGGAACCAGTTGTTCGGGTACCCGGATTAGCAAATACATTGGTGAAGGCATCATACAAACACAGCAGGTAGTACCGTTCAGTCGCAGGCATATGCAATACCTGTGGTCCCTGGCTAAGATCGAACCATGCAATAGAATAGTACGTGTCCACATTTGGCTTAACGACTCCGGTGCTATTGTGATCTGGAAACTGACGGTAGTGACCAAGTTGATTGATTGGCGCTCGAGGTAATGTCGGATGTGGTGTAATCGTATTGGTCCCGAGCTCTTTAGTATAGTTCATCAGTAGGAGTGGATATCCGTATAGATAGGCGTCCACAACAGTATTCATATAGTCATCTGTAGAGATGTGTTTGACCTCGCCATCAGCAGTGGGTACTGCTACCTCTCCATTGCAAGCGCAGAGCATTAATAGCAGAAATAGCCAGTAGTAGTTTCTCATATATCAGTACGAGTTAGGTAATCAGTGAGGCCATAGCCTCATCTAATAGTTCTATGCTAAAGCTACCACTCATTTCTAATTCCTCGTTGATGATGAGTTCATTTTGATAGAGTTGCATGGAGCTGATGATAGTTGCATTGAGTGCGGTGAGAGATTGAAGCAGGCTTTTCATAGCGTGTGTGCCACGAGGCTCATGAGGAGAATAGACGATCGGTAGCGTCTTCTTATTATTCATCTCGCCCGACTCGGTGAGCCATTCCAGCGCATTTTTGAGGACTGCTGGGATGTTATGAATATATTCTGGTGTAGAGATAATTACGGCATCGGCGCTGTTGATGGAGCTCCTCAGCTCGACTATCTCATCCTGTATAAGAGTAGATTCCTGATCGGCCAGATAGAGCGGGATTCCTGATAGGTCCAAATGAAGTTC
>CAZDHV010000075.1:7221-13381 GCA_964505335.1 uncultured Saprospiraceae bacterium
ATGAAAAAACTCAGTCGGCATAAGAGGCTTAAGACCGAATGGTAGGTTGCTCGTTGACCAGCCTCAATACTCGGTGTGATGATCGCATTGATAGGTGCCTTAATAGCCATCCAAGGTGTAGACCTGAGCAAGACGAAGCCAAGCGCTATTACATGTAGCATTGATGACATGACAACTACGACGGCGGTAATTATGATGATACAGAGGCTCAGAAAATTATAGATGCCCAGCTTGCGACTCCATACCATGCTATAGGCAGCGCCAAACGCTGAGACATATCTCGCTGTGGCATAGATGATACCGGATATCAGCGGTACTGAAAATCCGTATAAGAGATTTTGATCAGAGAGAATCTGAATGTAAGGTTGGTAGAACTCATAAGGCACATGGGTAATACAATAAAATATGATGAAGTAAGCTGCCAACCAGCCAAGAGGCTTTAGTTTTAAGAATGAAAATGTAGTCTTGAGTTGGGCGAAAATAGGTTTTGTGTTCGAGGCCTTATGCGTTGGTGCTGGAGGCTCTATAAATCCAATGGCAATAATCATGGCAATGACTCCTGCAACTAGGCTAATGACATATGCTAAGGATAGATTACTTGTAGCTAAGTAGCCACCGATGAGAGCCGCCGTTCCTCCTGCAATGCTGCCATACTTGTTAACAGTGGCTTCACGATCGCCATACTCTGAGTCCTTTTGAGCAGCGAGAAGAGACTCATAATGAAAGACTGTATTTGTGCCAGAAATGAAGGACATGTGAACCGCAAACCCCACTTGCCCTAAAGCCAGAATCATGAAGTTATCACCATACAGGTATAACAGGCAAGCCGCTATTAGCGCTGCAGCGCCTATCACCAGGGTGAGCCGACGGCCGACTAAATCCGAAAAATATCCAGTCGGCACCTCCAAGATTACTACAGACATATAATAGACTGACTCTAGAAGTAAGACCTCCTGTAGCGATAGTTTACTACTGAAATAAAGGAAGAAGACTGGCATAAATGCCAAGAACGAGCATGCCGCATAGTAGTACGGATATGCCTTGTAGTTATATGTCAGTGTCCGATAGATAGAGTAAGGATATCACTTTAGGTTGAATAATTTACTAAGAATAAAGGCGCTTTGGTCCCTGTTATTAGATGAGGATATGTCTTTAATGGTGCTTATGGGGTCAAGTGAAATTATGAGGTATTTGCCTTCAAGCCAGTTTGATCCTATAAGAATTGACACATCACGCCCCCGATTAGCGCACAGGATACTATCCAAAATCCTATGTGAATCAGCGCATATTTAAAGGACTTATTTTCAAATAAGGTATGCATCCCAATCAATGGAAGACTGATGAATAAGCCAAGCTCCATGCCATGTATGACTCCATGTCCAAAAGTTCGATGGCGAGTACCATAGTTAGCTATGAAGTCACTGATCGACCGAGAGATGCTACTTGTCACATCCTGTGTCGCCGGATCAAATAAAAATATCTGATAGATTGCTACTTGGTGCACAGAGTATACGATCACGACATAAGATATCAGCAAGCTGAACACATATGATAGTGCGAGGACCTTTATTAGCTTGATAGACTGGGCTCGTTCTTCACTGATTTCCGCATAATTGAGCCATTGTTTCTTGAAGAACTGACCATACCAAAAATGTCCCACAATAAGTGGGATAAGTGCTGTCAGCGGAAGCAGCCACCAGTTAAACTGTAGCATAGCAAGATATAGGATTGGTTATTCTAAAAGTAGTCAAAAATCAATCATTCTCTACCTCCTGAGCATGGACGGCTGCTAGGGCCACCATATCTACGATCTCATGGACTGTTGCCCCTAATTGCAGGATGTGCACGGGTTTCTTCAGCCCAATCAGAATTGGCCCAATCATATCCATATCTGCCACTTCTGACAGTAGGTTATAAGCAATGTTAGCCGATGATAGATTAGGGAAAATGAGTGTATTAGCGCGCTTTCCAGATAGCTTGCTAAATGGATGCAATTCTTCGAGAATATCATTACCAAGTGCCATATGCGCTTGCATCTCTCCATCTACTACGAGTTCAGGATTGCGCTCATGCAGTAAGGCAGTTGCCTTGCGCATGAGATTAGCGGATTCCTGGTTTTGGACGGAGCCAAAGTTGGAATAGGTAATCAAGCCAATGATAGGATCTATATTAAAGGTCCTATTTACTTCCTCAGCAATAAGGACAGTCATATCAGCGATATCCTCATGGGTGAGGTGATGATTTATCGTCGTATCCGCTAAGAATAGCGGGCCATTTTTAGTCATTAGAATATGCATTCCTGCGACTTTCTTAACTCCTTCACGTGCCCCTAAAATTTGGAGTGCAGGTCTTACCGTATCTGGATAGTTCCGTGTCAGACCGCCGATCATCGCATCGGCATCACCTACCTCCACCATCATTGCACCGTAGTAACTACGCTTGCGCATGAGGTTGCGAGCTTCAGAATGTGTCATTCCTTTACGCTGGCGCAATTCATAGAGGCGCTTGGCATATTTTTCAAAGCTTGTTTTTTCATCCTTAGTACGATATTCAAAGGGACAGATCGTCTTAGTATCACCAAGATCGATATTATACTCTTCCATTAAGGCCTTGATTTTATCATACTGACCTAACAGAATAGGCTTGGCAATACCTTCTTCGATGACCACCTTAGCTGCTTTGAGTACGGATAGATTTTCAGCATCGGCAAAGACGACTTTCTTCATCTTTTGCTTTGCCTTAGTCTCTATCACCTTAGAGATATTATTGTCGAGGCCGAGGCGCTCAGAGAGTTCATACTCATAGGCCTCCCAGTCCTTAATCGGCAGTTGTGCCAAGCCACTGTCCATAGCCGCCTTAGCCACGGCTGGGGCCACCTCCGTGATCAATCGAGGATCTACTGGCTTAGGGATGATATAGTCTCTACCAAAGTTGAGATTAACATCACCATAAGCACTATTTACGAGATCAGGTACTGGCTTTTTAGCAAGGTCGGCAAGTGCCTTTACTGCGGCGATCTTCATCGCTTCGTTGATCTCAGTAGCTCGCACGTCTAGAGCGCCTCTGAATATGAATGGAAAGCCCAATACATTATTAACCTGATTAGGATAGTCCGATCGGCCTGTTGCCATAATTACATCTGGTCGAGCAGACGTAGCATCCTCATAGCTGATCTCAGGAGTAGGATTTGCCATGGCAAATATGACTGGATCTTTAGCCATCTTCTTGATCATATCCTTTTTCAGAATATTACCTCTGGATAGTCCGATGAATACGTCTGCACCATCTAGCGCATCCTTTAAAGAGGTCCCCATTGGCAGATTGTCATTAGTAAACTCTGGCTTGCGACCATTAAGATTATCTCTATCAGGATGTATCAAGCCCTTACTGTCATACATGAATATGTTAGACTTCTTAGCACCCATAGATACGTAGAGCAGGTTACATGATATCGCAGAAGCGCCTGCGCCACTCACAACTATCTTAACCTTATCGATTTTTTTGCCGACGATCTCGAGGGCATTCTTCAATGCAGCAGCGCTAATGATAGCAGTACCATGCTGATCATCATGCATGACTGGGATGTTCAACTCTTTCTTAAGTCGCTCTTCAATCTCGAAGCATGCTGGGGCGGAGATATCCTCAAGGTTCACACCACCAAAAGTGGGTTCTAAAATCTTCACTGTGCGGACGAACTCATCCACGTCTGTAGTGTCAAGTTCTAAGTCAAAGCAGTCTATATCTGCGTATATTTTAAAGAGGAGGCCTTTCCCTTCCATAACTGGCTTTCCTGCAGCAGCACCGATATCACCCAGGCCGAGCACTGCAGTACCATTACTGATTACTGCCACGAGGTTGCCCTTGGCGGTATACTTGTACACATCCTCAGGCGTCTTAGCAATCTCAAGACAAGGCTCCGCAACTCCAGGTGAATAGGCGAGAGATAAGTCTCGCTGATTAGCGGTCTCTTTAGATGGGATGACCTCTATCTTTCCAGGGCGACCTTTCGCATGATATTCTAATGCTGCTTTTTTATAAGAACTCTTACTCATACTTCTATTCTTTTGCACACTCGTGATTTACCGAGTCGTCTCTTATTAATGCTTGAAAATAGTTTTAGTTTCTGTCAATAAGTTCAGAAGAGGAGAATTGTTTGTAGTCGCATCTAATGGTATTGTTTGAGCCGTAAGTAACTCAGCGTATTATACTGATCAAAGTAGGATGTGGGCCCGCTATCGGACGTGAGGAGGAATGCTTATAGATTTCTATATCACCCCTTCAGGGTATGCTTTCTTTTCTTATTTAACCTAGCAAAGGTGTCATCCCTTCGGGATTATTCATCTACCCCTTCCTTCTTTTATGCAGTCCATTTTTTTCATTTCGAAATGAAGAATGATTGAGCCCGCCTACCGGCGAAGCAGGAAATATTCTGACCTTTCCTTTGAGGTATTCCATACTGTGAGCTTCTTAAGCACCAGATAGATCAGACTGAAGATCTTTCGGCTGACTGAAGATCTCTCCGTAAGCTTACACCTACTCAACTGCATCCACTACCATCCCCATAAACTTCCCAGGATCCCAGTTCTTACGATCCGATGTACATCCCAACCGTACTACGACCATATCCAGTGATGGAATGATGACGACCTGCTGCCCCTCAAATCCTGAGGCATAGTAAGCATCTTGTGGTACTCCTGGCCAATGACGAGGAGTCTCTGATCCTTCCGGCTCGGCATAGGCATTCTTCCAAAATTGTGCGCCATAGAATCCATCGGTTAAGACTGGCGTGCGCTCTTGGCTATAGTCTACCCAGCCTTCTGGCAAGATTCGCTGCCCATCCCAGACGCCATCATAGAGGTATAGCAGACCAAATTTTGCCCAGTCTCTGGCAGTAGCATACATCAGGGAAGATCCAACAAAAGTACCCGATGCATCAAGCTCCATTACGGCAGAATTCATTCCGAGTGGAGCAAATAGTTCACGATAGGGATAAACCTGATATTGGTGTGTATCATCGAATGACCTCCGTATAATCTCTTGGATGATGTTAGTAGTGCCGCTGGAGTAGTACCAATGTGTATTCACTGGGTGTGCGAGTTTGTCAGACTCCGCTACTGCGGCTGCTGAGGGCTTGGTCCAGAGCATATTATTGACTGGAGACGGCTTAGAGTAGTCCTCTAAAAAGTCTAATCCTGAAGTCATATCCATCAGATCTCTGATTCTGATGGCGGCCCTGGGATCATCACTCTGCTGATGCCATGACGGCACATCGGCAGGGTCATCGAGGTTTAAAGCTCCATCCCTGACTCGCAAGCCTACCATAGCATTCGTGACGCTCTTGGTCATCGACCATCCGATAAGTGGTGTTTCTTTATCAAAGCCCTCACCATATTGCTCTTTGATGATTTTGCCTTTGTAGATCACGAGGGCTGCACGGGTATATCTGGGATTATCGGGATAGGGTTCATCAAAGGCGTAGTCGAAAGCCTCATTAAGCTTAGCAGAATTAAATGGTGTGTCCATGTCCACTGAGTCTAATCTGCCGTAGGGCCAAGACTCATCTGGATTAGGTTCGCTTGATGATGGAGGCCATAGTCCAACCTTCTGATTTCTAAGGACATCTTCGTCTATCTCGGACACTAATGTACATCCTACGCCGGGGCGATATATCGCCTTACGAGAGATACCGAGGAATGAGGCTGTTGCAGACTGATCGTCTTGATCAACACTACCACCTATAAATGATGAGGCGCTGACGGCGATGTCTTGTTCGAGTACTGATTCTTCAGTTCTGCCACTGACGAAAACGCAAGAGCAGAGCGTCTTGGCATTGTACCCAGCTGCGATATTGATCATGCCATAACCATAGTTACCCACCTCGAATACCACAATGGCAAGTATTAAGAGCAGGACATATTTTATAGATTTCCTCATAGACCATGCTAAGGTACGCAACTCATGGATTGGGTTGGACCAATCGTGATCTGTCTTTCTCGATGGCGTGTGTTGGATTGGGATGATATTATTACAAGAGCATAGTTTAATCGATTACTTACGGAAATATCCGGAAATAATCATTTTTTCTATTGATACTCAGATTGTTGTAGCTATTTCTAATAGAACACTAATATCTTATCTTAGTGATGGTAGTACAGATATA
>CAZDHV010000076.1:0-13214 GCA_964505335.1 uncultured Saprospiraceae bacterium
TCAAGATCTATTACTTCTTAATCAACGAAACCTCTCATCCGCGCCACAGCAACTCAGTGTGCCAACATATGATCGATCCGCATTATCAACTGGCATCGTACATATCGGTGTTGGAGGATTCCATCGAGCACATCAGGCCTTCTACTGTCACCAACTTATGAGTCAATCTAAGGCAATGGATTGGGCCATCACGGGTATTGGACTCTTAGAATATGATCGCAAGATCTATGAAGCGCTTACTAGTCAAGATGGGCTATATACCCTTACAGTTCAGTCTCCTAATGGAGATGCTCATACGGATGTCATCGGATCTATCAGAGAGATGCTCTTCGCTATAGATACTCCTGAGCTAGTCTTGGACCGTATGTCGCAGGCTTCGACAAAGATTATCTCCATGACCATCACCGAGGGTGGTTACAACTTCAATCCTAACACAGGTGAATTCAACTTTGATAACCCCTCGGTGGTGCATGATCTAGCACATCCCCAGGCGCCACAATCGATATTTGGGTATATCACTGAGGCTCTCCGACGACGACGAGATAGCAACGCAGGGCCCGTGACGATCCTATCATGCGATAATGTCCAGCACAATGGCGATGTCACGAAAATGGTGATTACCACCTTCTGTCAGCGGCAAGATCCTGCTCTATGCTCATGGATAGACAAGAATGTCTCCTTCCCTAACTCTATGGTGGACAGAATCACTCCGAAGACAAGCAGCGAAACCATCAGTTATATCAGAGAAGAATTCGGTATCATCGATGCTTGCCCTGTCAATTGTGAGCCATTTATCCAGTGGATCATTGAGGATAACTTTATCAGTGGTCGTCCGCCTTTTGAAGAGGTCGGCGTACAATTTGTAGATGATGTCACACCCTATGAAGAGATGAAGCTGAGGCTGCTTAATGCAGGGCACTCTGTAGTTGGGATTACCGGTGCCATTCACGGATATCCGACCATATACAAGTGCCTCGAAGACGAAATCCTCTCAAGCTATCTCAGAAGATATTTGGATGTAGAAGCCACTCCCGCTCTCAGTCCAGTAGATGGCATCAATATAGAGCAGTATAAGGATACATTGATAGAGCGTTTTGCTAATCCTAATATCAAGGATAGCGTAAGTCGCATCTGTTCCGAAAGCTCCGCCAAGCTTCCAAAGTTCATCTTACCGACGATCTTAATAAACTTAGAATCAGGCGGCAGCATCCGACTGGGAACTCTCATCATAGCCACTTGGTGCTTCTATCATGATAAGGGTATCAATCAGCGTGGCGAGGCTCTTGAGATAATAGATGCCCTCGCAGGACAACTGGCTCGTCATGCGAAGAAGACCTCAGAAGATCCATTAGCTTTCTTGAAGCAACCAGAGCTCTTTGGGGAGTTGGTTGATAATGAGCGCTTTACCGAGGTATACCGTGAGCTTATTGAGAAGATATATGAGGAAGAGGATATTCTGAAGGTCATCGAAAAAATTTGAATAATACTAAGATCATTCTTATATTAAGATTTAATCTCATATCAACTTATGAAAGCATCAATCGTTACTATATTTCTGTTACTTTTTCTTACAAGCCTATCTGCACAAGAAACTGCTGAAGTTTATGTGCTTAGAAAGACAGGTTATAGCGGCTCTGCTGTAGGCTTTAACTTAATCATGGATGGTGAATTACTCTGCAAGGCTAGAAACAAAAGGTATTCCATACATCAAGTTCCAGCTGGCGATCATTCTTTTCAAGCTAGAATATTCGGGAAAAAGAAAATGAAAAAGAAGAGTATGGAGCCACTTGACTTAACATTTGAGGCTGGCGAGACCTACTATCTGCAACTTAACTTAAAAACAAGAGCATTCGATAGTCAGGTCGATGTTCAAGAAATCACTAAGAGCAGTGCTGACAGAATAATGCCTGATCTGAAGCTACAAGAGAATTGTAAAGCTGAGTAGACCTTAAAGCTTGGGCACAAAAAAAGCCCAGCAATTGCTGAGCTCTTCTTATAAGTTGTGGTACCTCCAGGAATCGAACCAGGGACACCAGGATTTTCAGTCCTGTGCTCTACCAACTGAGCTAAGGTACCTTCCACGCTTATATCTGATATTTAGCTTCGCAGCCTCATTTCAGAAAGGAGTGCAAATTTATTCTCTTTTTTTACAATCACAAATAGATTGTAGGGTATATCATTAAGTTAATTGTTTACACCGTTGGTCGACAACACGAAGACTGGCACTCTCACGTCAAATAATGAGTGATTGGATAATGTCCTCATCTGATAAGAACCAGACATTTTTCCGATTGGGGTCTTAAGAGGCGTCCATGAGCTGTAGCTATGCGAGCCTCCAGGTGGAATAATCGGTTGCTCACCGATGACACCCTCACCACGGACCTCTCTAATGTTGAGATCTGAATCCATAATAATCCAATGTCGCGTCAACAGCTGAACAGTTTCGTCACTATTGTTTTCGATAGTGATGTGATAGCTATGGACATGTTTACCATGTGCAGGGCTCGAGTGCCTCGGCTCAAACTGAGTTGTGACACTAACCTTTATACCGTTAGTTATAGATGTTGTCATGGCAATAGCAAGCTTATCTATTTCCAAATATATACTATCTCCACTTAAAGCACATTAGCCAGCTGTTCCTTGATTTGGTCGAGCTCAACTTTCATTTTTACAACGATGCGCTGTATATCACTTTGCTGTGCTTTAGATCCCAATGTGTTAATTTCACGACCCATCTCTTGGGCGATAAAATTCAACTTTTTGCCGATCTGTCCTTGATCCGAGTTGAGTTCTTGTAAGAAATATTCACAATGCTGGTGCAATCTTACTTTCTCCTCATGGATGTCTAATTTCTCGAGATAATAGATTACCTCCTGTTCTAATCTATTCTTGTCTACCTTCTCATTGCCTTGATAATCACTGATCTGTTTCAGTAGCCGTTCTTGCAGCAGCGTCTTGCGTTGTTCTTCATATGGTGTAACCTCTGTCTGAAGTTCCTTGATACTCTTAACACGTGCTGTAAGATCATCCGAAAGCGACTTTCCTTCATCTTTTCTGAACGTGCTCAATTCTTGTAGTGCACGGTTCATAATCTCCTTAACAAAAGCCCACTCCTCATCCGTGATTTCCTCTTCTTGAGAGGTGATCACATTGGGAATTCGAATAATAGTCTGTAAAAAATCCTGTGGAGGCATCATCTTATCATCGGCAAATGCTTTTAGTTGATCGTAATACATCTCCACTAAGGTCATGTTTAATCCATGATCTACTGCGCCTGCTTCTGTAGTGACAGTTTGTATGTTGACATCGATCTTGCCTCGGTACGCTTGCTCCAACACTTGTGCACGCAATTGAACTTCTTTAGACTTAAAGTGGTGAGGTATTTTCATGCGGACATCGGTAGATTTCCCATTAAGTGTCCTGATATCTACTCGATAATGACGTCCTCCATATTCTCCCTCCGCTTTACCATATCCAGTCATTGAGTAGATCATATATTCCTTTTTTAGGTCCGCCAAGATAAGTCAATTAAGTAGTGGGAATGAATAAAAAGAGCTCCACTCTTAACAAACATATGCGCCCCGATCGTGATTCTTGAAACTATCCACTCCGAAAAAGCGGCAAATAATTATGTGAACTAAATAAAATTGCGAAATTTGAGCCTCTACCTACTAACATAAGTAGTTATATACCAAGACTTTATAACATATGCGCAAAGCCGATCTTGTTAATACGATAGCCGAAAAAACTGGAGTTCCTAAGGTTGATGTACTCGTCGCCCTAGAGACTTTTTTTACCGAAGTAAAGGATACACTTACCAGCGGTGAGAATGTATATATCCGTGGCTTTGGGTCATTTGTGATCAAAAAGAGAGCCAAGAAAATCGGTCGACATATCAAAAAGAATGTCGCACTCGAAATTCCAGAGCACTATATCCCATCTTTTAAACCTGCTAAGGTGTTTATGGATCAAGTCAAGGGGAATGTATCCGCATTGCCTGACGAAGAAACAGCATAAACAATATCATGAATACATTTCAAAAGTTGACAATCGCAGGAGCATGCGTATTGGTGGCTGTGCTATTTTTTGGTTTTTCAACCAAGCCTGATGCCCTTATTGAAAAAGAAAAATTACGTGCGCTTAACAGCACTAGTACAGATGTGAGCATTATCCAAAGAGATGTACTGAAAGAACTTTCAAGTGACCAAAGAGCATCTATACAAATATTGGAGGCTCGTATAGCAGAAGCTCGTGACACCACCTCTCGAGTAGAATCGCTTAAAGAACTATCTGGCACTTGGTACAGATACGGTCAATATGCCCTTGCTGGATCTGCTGCCGAAGAAGTAGCTGAAGCGATGGGCGATGCACGCTCATGGTCGATCGCTGCAACGACCTATGCGAGAGGAATATCTGATGAGTCAGTAGAAAAGAAAAGTGCGTTCTGTAAAGAAAAAGCCATTGAGTGCTTAGAAAACGCAATTTCGTTAGACCCCGATAATATTGAACATGAGTTAAATCGTGGAATATTGTTCGCCAATTACCCAGAACAACAAAATCCTATGAAAGGAATTCAGATTTTGTTAAAACTTAATAAAAACTACCCCGAAAACGTGCCTGTCATGAATAATCTAGCGAAATTTGCACTCCAAACTAATCAGCTTGATAGAGCGCAAGTAAGATTGCAAAAAGCTGCCGAGTTAGACCCTAATAATAGGATGACAAATTGTCTTTCGATGGAGCTCTATACTAAACTCGGAGAGTTATCAACAGCAGAGCAGTTTAGGGCTAAATGTGAATCAAAAATATAGTTTTTATGCCTTGCGGTAAAAAAAGAAAACGTCATAAGATCAGTACGCACAAGCGTAAAAAGAGACTAAGAAAGAATAGACACAAGAAGAAAAAGTAATAGTAACTCCTTATGGAGTTGCTTTCTTCACCGCTTTGTTGGCAGTATAGGAAGACTACATATCACTATACGCGATCTCTCATTAAACTCTAATATCTCTCTGTAATTGTTTTAACGGCTTGAGGCAAGTGTGTCTCAGGGAAAAGAATATTGTGGAGAAAGAATTAATTATTCAGTCGACAGAAGAATCTGTTGACATAGCCTTACTAGAAGATAGGAGGCTTGTAGAACTGCATCAAGAAACTTACGGCAGTGCCTTCAACGTAGGCGACGTATTCTTGGGAAAGATTAAAAAAACGATGCCTGGCCTTAATGCGGCATTTGTTGAAATAGGCCACCCTAGGGACGCCTTTCTACATTATACAGACTGTGGGCCTACACTGTCCTCTGTAATCAAGTACACCAAAGAATCGACTAAGAAGAAAAGAAACAAGTCTTTACTAGACAATTTCAAAATACCGCCCGAAATTGACAAGAGAGGCAGTATAGATAAAGTGTTGAAGAAAGGAGACTTCTTATTGGTTCAAGTCCTAAAGGAGCCGATCTCAACCAAAGGTCCTCGTCTAAGTTGCGAGATAACAATACCTGGTCGTTATGTAGTACTGAGCCCATTCAAAAACATAGTCGCCGTATCTAAGAAGCTCTCCTCCGAAGAAGAGAGAACACGACTCAAGAAAGTAACAGAGAGTATCAAACCGAAGAACTTTGGCGTCATAGTTAGAACGGCTGCTGAAGGCAAGAAGGTTGCAGATATTCACGAAGACATCCTATCCCTGCTGGCTAAGTGGGATCAAATCTTCCAGAAGATGCATGGCGCTCAGAGGTACCAGAAAGTTCTTAAAGAACTTGACAAGACCGAAACAATCATGAGAGACTTGCTCAATGACTCCTTTAATCGTGTCGTTGTCAACAAGCAAGATACTTATGCCAACATGAAGGATTACCTGACTGGATTTGATAAGAATAAGGCCAAAATCCTCGATCTATATAAAGGTAAGCGTAACATCTTCGATCACTACGGTGTAACTCGCCAGATTAAGTCTTCATTTGGCAAGACCTATACGATGCGTAGTGGAGCATATCTTGTGATAGAGCATACTGAGGCGATGCATGTCGTAGATGTGAACAGTGGCCCTAAGATGAAGAAGGTAGATCAAGAGACTGCTGCCATACAAGTTAATCTCGAGGCAGCTAGGGAGATTGCTCGGCAGATGAAGCTACGTGATCTTGGAGGAATCGTAATCATCGATTTCATCGATATGAAAGCTCCAGAAAACAAAGCCAAGCTGCTGAGAGAGTTCAAAAAGCACATGGTCAATGACCGTGCTCAACATACCATTCTTCCGTTGACTAAGTTCGGTCTTATGCAGGTGACTCGTCAACGCACCAGACCAGAAGTGAATATTTCTACTGCAGAGGTTTGCTCCTCATGTAATGGCACTGGTAAGGTAACACCAAGTCTATTGATCTCAGATGAGATAGAGAGAGACTTAAATAACATCTGTAACTCACGTCCTAAGTCCAAGATTACTCTAGAAGCACATCCTTATGTGAAGTCCCACTTAAAAGAAGGGTTCCCTAGTCTAAGGATGAAATGGCGTATGAAGTATAACAAGTGGTTAAAGATTATTCCCAATACGGAGTTCGCCTTTAATCAGTATAAGTTCTACGATCAAAACGACGACGAAATAAGAATGTCGTAATACGATGAATGACCTATCATTCTTACATGAAATCAGAGGTCAAAGAATACTTGTCGCCCCGCTCAATTGGGGTCTTGGTCATGCTGCTCGTTGCATCCCAATCATCAGAGCCTTATCACAACATAATGAGATCCTCTTAGGGTCTGATGGGGAGTCCTTGGATCTACTCATCCAAGAATTTCCTAAGATGTCCTATGTTATACTACCTCCTTATAACATTCATTATAGAGACAAAAATTTTTTATGGGGAATGATCAAGCAGTCCCCCAAAATGATCGGCGCTATAAGTCAAGAAATGGCATTGACATCAGATATTGTCGATCGTTTTAAGCTCAGCATGATCATCAGTGATCATCGATTAGGCTGCCGAGATAAACGGATCAAAAGCATCATTGTCGCACACCAATTGCAGATACAGGCAGATGTGAAAATCGCATCAGTCGTCGGTTCAAAGCCCAACAAATACTTCATAAATGCCTTTGACGAATGCTGGATTCCAGATTATGAATCAAAGCAGCTGAGGTTGTCCGGTGATCTCGCAGACCATGATGGCATCAAATCCTATAAGTACATCGGGCCGCTGAGTCGCTTGACGAGAGCGGATAAACAGTCTGCATACGATGTCTCAGTGGTGTTATCCGGCCCAGAGCCACAGCGCAGCAATATTGAAAATCGATTATATCAGAAGCTTAAAGATACTTCGTGGCAAATCGTATGGATCAGAGGAACAGGCAAAAAAAAGGATGACACCCCATTTAAAGCTGACGATGATGTACACGACTTGGTCTCTGTCACCAAACTCAATCAGATCATCAACCGATCTAAACTCATCATCGCTCGAACTGGCTACACCACAGTAATGGATATGGCTAAGCTCAATAAAAAGTGCATTTTGATTCCTACGCCAGGACAAACAGAGCAAGAATATCTCATGCACAGTCTAAATGGTAGGAACAACTTCAATTTTCTTAAAGAGGAAGAGTTAGACAGACTGTTAGAAATGATCTCTGCCCTAATTACCGATTAAACTGACTCATCGTATGGCTCAGTCCAATACTGCAAAAACTCAAGGTCGCCTTGGCACAATGGGGTAAGATATTTTTTAACTCAGCCCTCTCCGAGTCTGTCCACTTGCCTAAGACAAAGTTGACTTGTTGACCTTTATAATAATCACTTCCTATCCCTATCCGCAGTCGAGCATAGCTGCTGCCCAAGCGCTGATTGATATCCTTAAGACCATTGTGGCCACCGTCAGAGCCCTTCCCTCGAAGTCTTACTTGCCCAAAAGTTATATTAAGATCATCTACGATAACGAGCACTCGATCAAGCGGAATCTTTTCCTTTTGCATCCAGTGATTAATCGCCTTACCACTCAGATTCATATAAGTGGATGGCTTTAATAGCAAGATGGTGCGACCTTTATGCTTGATGGTTGTGAGATCTCCTAAGGTCTCATGTTTCCAACTCGCACTCTTCTCGTTAGCCATATAGTCCACGACATCAAAGCCAACATTGTGGCGTGTTCCATCATAGTCAGCACCCATGTTTCCCAATCCTACGACTAAATACTTCATAATGTCTTCCTGAACTTTTTTCTTACGCCACCACAAGAACGCCATGATTCTAATGAATTATGCCACAAAACTAAGACCTTACAGTCACATTGCACATGACGTGCGCCATGACAGCTAAATTATTCGACATATTCAACTTTTGCGCTAAGCTGAGTTTGCCTAAGCTTCTTAATGCGAGCAAGCTCCTAACTTCCTATTACATGATGCGGTGGAAGAAGGTTCCTGCTATCTTAGGTGTTCCGATGACATTGTCTATCGAGCCTACCACTGCCTGCAACCTCCGATGTCCCGAGTGCCCCAGCGGGCTAAGATCATTCACCAGACCGACAGGGCGTCTAGAGTCGGACTTCTTCAGATCAATCATCGATCAGTGCTATGATAGGCTGATCTATTTGATCTTCTACTTTCAAGGAGAACCATATCTCAACCCTGACTTCTTGGATATGGTGTCACATGCGGCTGATAAAAACATCTATACCATCACTTCAACCAATGGACACTTCCTAAACGATGAAAATGCTCGAAAAACAGTAGAGTCAGGTCTTGACAGGCTGATCATATCAATAGATGGTACCACCCAAGACACCTATGAGCAATACCGCATCGAGGGAGACCTTGATCATGTACTTACTGGAGCAAAAAATATCGTAAAATGGAAGCGCAAACTAAAGAGTCATAAGCCTTATGTGATCTTCCAATATCTCGTGGTCAAGCCAAACGAACACCAGATTCCAGAAGTGTACCAACTTGCTAAGGATATCGGCATAGATGAAGTAAAGCTCAAAACGGCTCAAATCTATAACTATAAAGATGGCAATCCACTAATACCAACAATTGAGAAATACTCGAGGTATGAACAGACAGCTGATGGCACCTATGCTGTCAAGTATGACGTGAAAGACGAGTGTTGGAAGATGTGGCACTCAGCCGTAATAACCTGGGATGGTCGCATGATTCCTTGCTGTTTTGACAAAGATGCGCAGCATGTTATGGGAGACGTAAAACAAGAGTCTTTAGAAGATATCTGGCACTCTGAATCGTACCTCAATTTTAGACGACAGCTAATTACTGGTCGAAGCGAGATTGATATCTGTACGAATTGCAGTGAGGGTTGTCAAGTGTTTTTCTAGTTAATCCCACCCACGGAAACTGTCGAATCTAAAGAGAATTATGACAAGTTGAAAGCTAAAGGAGTTGACGGTGTTGTTACCGATTGTCCATTACAACTACAGGGCGCTATTAAGTAGAAAAACCTTAATTAAAAAACCGAAAGCCGTACATCACGGTACAGCTTTCGGCATATGAATTCTTTATGGATATGCTAACTAGTCGCTCTGTAATTTGCTTACCAATCTCAAGAACTCTACGTATAACCATACTATGGTGAATACGAGTCCCATGGCGAAGTACCACTCCATATATTGAGGAGCTTTCATCTGCTCTCCTTTTTCAAAATTGTCAAAATCAAGCAGGAGATTAAGCGCGGCAATACCGATAATCACTACCGTAATACCTATGCCTATTAGGCCTCCTTCATGGATATAAGGGATATTGAATCCTGCGAAACTTCCTATCCAGCTTGCCAAATAGATAAGCATCACGGCTCCTACTGCCATAGATACTCCCATCCTAAATTTCTGGGTAACTTTTATAAGTCCCGACTTATAGATCCCGAGCATAAGAAATAGGGTGCCGAGTGTGCCTATCAATGCAATGACGATAATTCCTTCGAACGATGCTGCATATACAGCCGAAATTGTACCAACAAATAAGCCTTCTAACACGGAAAATAGTGGGCCTGTAATTGATGAGTGCTGTGGCTTAAAGCTGGTGTAGAAAAACACTGCTGCTGCTCCTAATGCTCCCACTGGCATGAATATCGCCAAAGGCATGGTATAACTAAACAATGCCGCAAGCAATAAAATACCGCCGAGAATAAAGGTTTTGTTGACGCTGCCGCCGACCGTCATGTAATCTTGAGTTTCAATCAATGGACCATCGAGCGTCTCTGCTGCCTGAGAGTTCATTTTTGAATTCATCTTAGCTAAGGCCTTATTGCTCAGCATCGGATTTCCTGATTTTCTAAAATTCATTTTGGGTTTTTAGTTAGTGATGAGATTAAGATAAGACTAATCCATAAAAATGTTTGACTCGGCTTACGATTTTAACCGCATTATAAGATTTGTTTTGAGATCATACCTTGCTATTGACAAATAGACGCCATTTCTCGCAGACCTTGCCATTATGATATATTTGCGGCGTGGAAAATCTCAATAGGTTAAACTCCCGTTATAAGGAAGATCAAAGAATTCTTGACCTCAAGTCGGCACTGAGCCAAGGCGATGTCAAGATTGAGCAATCTATTGGGGCACAGCAGGCTTTTATTATCAGAGCACTTTACGATTTAGGATTGGTCAATCATGTCTTCGTAGCGATCGATAAGGAAGAAGCAGCCTATCTGCAGAACACTCTTGATAATATCTCTGAGGATCGCACAATATCACTCCTCCCAGATTCATTCAAGCGACCGTTGCACTTTGATGAGCTTGATAGCCATAATGTACTGCAACGTACAGAAGCCATCAATCGAATGAGCCTCAAGTTAGGCCGTGGCGAAATCGTAGTGACTTACCCTGAGGCACTATTTGAGAAGGTCGTAGACCCACAGGTCATCCACAAACAGCGTATCGAGATATCTCTGGGCGAATCCTTGGATCTGGACACCATTTTGGAACTCCTGATTGAATATGGTTTTGATAGAGAAGAGTTCGTATTTGAACCAGGCCAGTTCTCTATACGTGGAGGCATCGTAGATATATTTTCCTTTGGCAATGAGTGGCCTTATAGGATAGAGCTCTTTGATGATGAGGTTGAGAGCATTCGGACTTTTCATCCCGGCAATCAGCTCTCCATCCGCAGTATTAAGAAGATCGCTATCATCCCCAATGTCACTGGGCAATATGATCAGTCTCAGAAGATCTCTCTATTTGACGTATTTCCTGAAGACACAATCCTATGGATTAAAGATGCTGAGCATCTACTAGATCGACTACAGCTGTGCTATGACAAGGCTGAAGAATTTGCTGAAACAGTGGCCCATATTGAGGATGAAAAACTAAAGGAAGTATTTAAAGACAGAGCTTTTATTTATCCAGGTGATATAGTAGCTCACATGGATCCGTATAAAAAGGTCTTTTTCACAAGTAGCAAGTTCACTAAGTCTGTGAGCAAGACCATATCGTTTGGAGGCAAACCGCAACCGAGCTTTAACCGGAGCTTTGAGCTGTTGATTGATGATATGCGTGAGCTCAATAGTGGTCAATCTGAGATCTTCTTATTCACCGATAGTGTTAAGCAGATCGAACGCTTTCATAGCATTTTTGAAGATCTCAATGCTAATGTTTCGTTTCATCCGATCCCCAAGTCTATACATGCTGGCTTCATTGATCCTACACTTAAGATAGCCTGCTATACAGACCACCAGATATTCGAGCGATTCCACCGATATAAGCTCCGCAAGGGGTTCACTAAGGAACAAGCTATCAATCTAAAAATGCTCAAGGAGCTACGCCGTGGCGATTTCGTAGTGCATATAGATCATGGTGTAGGCAAGTTCTCAGGATTGGAGAAGATTGACATTAATGGTCATGTCCAAGAGTCCGTACGCATATTCTATAGGAATAACGATGTACTCTATGTGAGCATCAACTCACTTCACAAGATATCACGCTACATCGGCAAGGATGGCACCCCTCCTAAGCTCGATAAAATAGGTAGTGATGCATGGAAGACTCTAAAACGAAAGACTAAGCGTCAGGTAAAGGATATCGCCAAGGAGCTCATTAAGCTATATGCCAAGCGTAAGGCGTCTAAGGGTTTTGGTTGTGAACCAGATGGCTATCTACAAAATGAGCTTGAAGCGTCCTTCATCTATGAGGACACCCCTGATCAGCTTCAAGCAACCATAGATGTCAAGGCCGATATGGAAAAAGAATATCCTATGGATCGTCTGATCTGTGGTGATGTAGGGTTTGGAAAGACGGAAGTTGCTATCAGAGCAGCCTTTAAAGCTGTGGTTAATGGTAAGCAGGTTGCCATTTTAGTACCGACTACCATCTTAGCCTTGCAGCATTCTAAAACCTTCAGAGAGCGGTTCAAGGACTTCCCGGTAACTGTAGATTATGTCAACCGCTTTAAGTCTACAGCGCAAAAGACCCAAACCTACAAGGAGCTAGAGTCGGGTAATTTGGACATCATCATTGGCACTCATGCCCTGCTAAACAAGAAGGTGAAGTTCAAAGACCTTGGACTTCTAATTATTGATGAAGAGCAAAAATTTGGCGTTGCAGCAAAAGAGAAACTACGAGGGCTTAAGGTCAACGTAGATACGCTCACATTGACTGCTACGCCTATCCCAAGAACCTTACAGTTCTCACTCATGGCGGCGAGAGATCTCTCCATCATTAAGACTCCTCCACCTAATCGCCAACCGATTCATACGGAGCGGAGAGTATTCAATGACGAGATTATCAGGGAATCTATCTACTTCGAAGTCCATCGTGGAGGGCAGGTGTTCTTCGTGCATAATCGAGTCAAGTCCCTTATGGACATGTCCGCACTCATCAAGAGGCTTTGCCCGGATGTGTCGATTGCAACTGCCCATGGACAGATGGACCCCAAACATCTCGAAACCACATTAGTGGATTTCATAGACCGCAAGTATGATGTACTCGTTTGTACAAATATCATCGAGACAGGTCTCGATATTGCCAATGCTAATACGATGATCATTAACAATGCCCATCAATTTGGCTTGAGTGATCTGCACCAGCTGAGAGGTCGGGTAGGACGATCTAACAAAAAGGCCTTTTGCTACTTGTTTGCACCTCCTATATCGACCCTCACCCCTGAAGCTCGCAAGAGACTTAAGACGCTGGAGGAGTTCAGCGATCTGGGGAGTGGTTTTCACATTGCTATGCGAGACATGGACATCCGTGGTGCGGGAAATCTATTGGGCGCAGAACAGAG
>CAZDHV010000077.1:0-13179 GCA_964505335.1 uncultured Saprospiraceae bacterium
ACAAGAGGACATAGAGCTGGTCTTAGCTAAGTATGTAGAGTCGGGTTTCTCCGTTATAAGGAACTTGGAGAAAGGGGAGTGGTGCTCGGTGTTGATGTCGCCCTTGAGCTGAATGATTAATCCAGCTCCTCCAACATCTCATACAACTGATGCATCGGTAAGCCCATAATATTATAGTACGACCCTGATATATTGCTGATCTTGCATGAGCCAATCCAGTCCTGGATACCATAGGCTCCAGCCTTGTCCAAGGGGTGGAAGTTGTCGATATACCAATAGATCTCATCATCCGATATCTCTAAGAAAGTCACTTCAGATTGATCTGATTTGGAGATTGTGACATCCTTCGTACGAACTGTTATTCCGGTCACTACTTGATGTGAGCGTCCGCTCATCAGCTTAATCATGTGGTATGCATCATCACGATCGTTTGGTTTTCCGAGGATCTGGTCGTCTATTATCACGATCGTGTCAGCTGTGATAATTAGTTCGTCATCATCCATTGTATCAGCCAGGTGGTTAGACTTCAATTCAGAGAGATATACGGGCACTTCATGAGGATCCATTCCATCAGGTATAATTTCGTCCACATCAGATACTCTTATGCTATAGGGTAACTTCAGGTGCTCTATAAGTTCTTGTCGGCGAGGGCTGCCCGATCCAAGTACGATTTTATAGTTTGACAGATTGATCATAAGTCAGTAGTTAATAGGTAGATAAAGATTAGACCAAGCAACATCCACATCTTAAAGCCAGTGCTTAGCTGAGCCATGTCGCTTTCTTGATTGACTTTTAATAGTTTAAATGTGATCAATATGATAGGTAAGATGACCAATACAAAGCAAGCGATAATTAGTCCAATTGAGAGACCTAATTGAAGAATCCACCAGATTATAAATACTTCTAAGCCTAATAGAGTAGCATGAATGAAATAGACGCTGCGTTGTACTCCTATGACCAATGGTAATGTGCGTGCCCCAACAATTCTATCACCATCCATATCTTGGATGTCCTTGATGATCTCTCGTGCAAGGTTACTGCAGAAGGCGAAAACGTAGTAAAAAAGAGCAATCTGAGAAATGCGGATATATGCTGCTAAGTCCATTGCTCTAAGTGACTGCAAGGACTCTTGTTCTGCTAAAAACATGATCCATATGACACCAGCACATAATAGGGCTACACAGATGTTGCCAAGCAAAGGTGTTTTCTTAAGAACGAGGTTGTAAAGCGCGAGAAGACCAACAACAATAAAATAGAGTGGCATATACTCGAGATGATTGACTTCACTTGCTAACGAATAAGCAAAGGGAATAGGAGCAATCGTAATAACTCCATAGGCGAACCAGGCTAAGCGTCGCTCGGACCCGTCATTGATAAATGCTCTCTTGTTGTTGGCTTGATCTGATCTGACATCTATAATGTCATTGAGGAGATATCCTCCGGCGGCTATTAGACCCAATATGAGCAAGAGTAGATATAAATCTTTAGAAGACATGACTGGTGTGATCCGATGTGCTACAAGCTCAGGATAGATCAGTCGAGATGCGAACACCCACACCGTCAAAACAATGATTAATAGATTAGGGATTCGAAGGATAAGTAACGGTGCGACAAGGAGTCGCTGAATTACTTTATTGATTGTCTCGCCACTCATACACCCACTTAGCCTGAATCTGCTCCAAGTGGCCCTCACTGCAATCCTCTCGTTTACCTATGAAATGCGGTATTTCTAAGACCCACTCAATAAGCTCCGTAAATCGTATGCGATAGATTTTACTCTCGGTAAAATCATCACCAAATTTCTCATATAATCCCATGGCCACATCCTCATGATCAGGCCAGTCAATTGGTAAGTCGTCTAATTCTTCAAATCCCATTTATATGTTCCTATGTGGTGTTATATCAATTAATGTTCGTGGCCAATTATGCCAGATTGATCAGGTATGATAACTTCAATTTCTGCACTGTCATCGAGGATTACACACTGACATCCCAGTCGAGACTCCAGCCGAGGGTTGATAGCACGGTCAATAAAATCTTCCTCTCGATCTGATATTTCTGCTAAGAAGTCTTCCCCTTTTTCAATATATACATGACAGGTACTGCAGGCGCATACGGCACCACAATTATGATTTAGGTGGATGTCATTATCCTCAGCGATATCAAGGAGGGAAGTATCAGTTTCTGCCTCCACTTCAATTCTCTTGCTCTCGTCCTCTTCAAATAGAAAGGTAACCTTGGCCATTTCGTTATTTTTCTAAGCGCCCCACAAAGTTATAAAGTCAACAGTACAAAGCGCTTTAATCTGTAAAAGTTTTACATGGTAAACATTATTGCGTAACTTAATATTGAATAACAACCAAATAACGAAACCACATAGAGAATGCCAGAGGTCAATGCGGTTAACGAATTTAAGGCCTACAGTTTCAAAGATTTAAAGATTTATTCCTCCACGGAATGGCTTGCAGACAATAGAAAGAAATATCGTCAGGTCTTTGAAGAGTCTAGAGTCAAATACATCTATGTCGATCTAATCCTAGTGAATAAGCTATTTGATAGAGAGACCTGGGAACTCGAAGCCGAAATAAAATGCTACAAGTACGATAAGGGTAAGAATCTTGTCACAACGCTGAACGTTAAGAAGCAAGTAAAGAAACAAGATCATGTCTTTCATATCAGAGAGGGTTGGGGTCATAAGAAAGCTGGATCGTTTTGGAAAAAGGGTAAGTATAGTTGGGAAGTCTATATCAATGGCGAGAAGGTTACGACTAAGTATTTCTATGTTGAAAATATCACGACCTATCCTAAACTCAGTCATCCAGAGCTGGCGCTTAAGGTTGATGAGCTGTACTACTACGAGGGTAGCTATGATCAGACCGATCAGAACAATCCCAAGATTATCTCCAAGCAGTTTGATGTAAAGACTACGAGATATGTTTTTGTCGAGTTGTCTATCAATAACCGGCTCCTGGATCGGACCTGGTTTGCAGAGGTCTTTATACGCTTCTACAATGATAGTCGCGAACTGAAGGGTGAGGTAATCAGGCTGGAGAAGATTAAGAGAGGTGAACGTCTGGTCGTGATTAATGCTGGCTGGGGCTCCAATGTCAAAGGCTCCTGGAGACCAGGGCGATATGATGTCGAAGTTATCTTCCAAGATCGCCTCATAGCACAGAGTCATTTCACGATATCATATACAAAGGTAGAAGGATCTAACCCGATCATATTCCCTGAAGCTTTACAGGAACTTGAGACTAACTTCATAACAAGTGAGGTTAAGGAGAAGACCGCGATGAAGGATCTGTATAGTCTCATTGGACTTAAAAATATCAAGAGGCAAATACAGAATCACACGAAATATATCCAGTTTTTACAACTGCGAAAGGAGAGAGGTTTTAATGAAGAAGATCGCCTCAATTTACACAGCATCTTCTTCGGCAATCCAGGGACCGGTAAGACTACAGTAGCTCGGAAGTTAGGAGCGATCTATAGCCAAATAGGCTTGTTGAAGACAGGTCATGTTCATGAAGTAAGTAGGGTAGATCTGGTTGGTGAGTATATTGGACAGACAGCTCCAAAAGTAATGGCAGCGATTGATCGTGCTCGTGGGGGTGTCCTATTTATAGATGAGGCTTACTCACTATCTCGAAACAATGATGACACTAAGGATTTTGGCAAGGAAGTGATTGAGCTATTGATTAAGGAGATGACTCATCCTGATTGCGACTTTATGGTAGTGGCAGCAGGATATCCTGAGCAAATGAACACCCTGATAGAATCTAATCCAGGTCTCGCCTCGAGATTTGCCTTTTCCTATGAATTCACGGATTACAGCTATGAAGAGCTAATCGAAATCATGAATTATTTCTGCGAGCGCAAGGAAATAGAATTAACGCTAAGAGCTCGTGAGGTGTTTCAGAAGATCATCTTAGATGCTTACCGTGACAAGGGACAGAATTTCGGTAATGCCCGATTTGTTGATAACCTCTTGGATCGCGCTAAGGTCAATATGGGCATCAGAGTGATCGGATATCGAGATACTGATATCACTGAAGATGATTTAAGTAAGATTAAACTGGAGGATGTCCTCCCTCTAAGTAGCAAGCCGGCTCAAGAACGCACGGTGGCTGATATTAATATTGACAGTGCGGATCTGAAGAGTGCCCTCGATGATCTGAATAGACTTATTGGCTTAGAGGACATTAAAAACACTATCTATGAACTGGTGGAAGTAGTTCAGCATAAGATAGCTACTGGAGCTCCAGTGACTAATGCATTCAATTTCCATACGATTCTTACAGGTAATCCTGGCACCGGTAAAACAACCGTCACAAGAGTGTGTGCTCGAATATTTAGGGCCTTAGGGTTGATAGAACGAGGACATATTATAGAAACAGATCGTCAAGGATTAGTAGCTGGATATGTGGGTCAAACTGCCCTAAAAACTAAAGCAGTTATAGATGATGCTATGGGTGGCGTATTGTTTATAGATGAAGCTTATGCCCTTACTAAGAAGAATAGTTCTAATGACTTTGGGGATGAAGCGATTCAGACACTGTTGAAACGTATGGAAGATGATCGAGGAGCGTTCTATTTGTTTGCGGCAGGTTATCCGCAGCTCATGGATAGTTTTCTCTCGATGAATCCAGGACTGAAATCAAGGTTTGATCTATTTCTACATTTTGATGATTATGACCACGATCAGCTTTTAGAGATAGCTGAGTCATTTATGAATGATGACGGTCTGAGGATATCATCTGATGGACGAGCGCTCTTATATGATCACATACAGCATGTAGTAAGACGAAAGGAGAAAGACTTTGGTAATGCACGTTGGATAAGAGGCATTGTTAAAGAAATCATTCACAATCAGAATCTCAGAATCTCGAAAGAATCGGGATCATATAGTGATCACTACTATCGCTTAATAAAGGGTATAGATGTGTCAAAGACAATTGCTAATCAAAGCAAACAATACAGTTTTAAGCGAGATACAATAGGGTTCTAAAATTTGAGTAAAACTGAGGCTGATAGGTTTCTGGAAAAGTTGTCATAGCCTCTAAGCACCTCAAACTCGTTGTTTAAGAGATTAGTACCGTTGAGTTGCACAGTGAGCAAATCCATAGGTCTATAGTTTAAGCTTACGCCTAAATCATATCTAAAACCTGAGCTTACTTGTAGTCCAGTTGCTAAAACATCAGTAATCTGTCGATCGCTTAAATTACCAGTTAGCGAAGCTTCAAACTTTCGATCTGCAGTATGAAAAGTAGTTCCGATGTTTAAGGTATGCTCTGGCCTGTATAACAATACAGATTCAGAGTTGTAGATATTCTTGGTGAATGATGTGCTGACATCAATGAGAGGGTGGGCTTCAACTGCGACACTGAGGTTAGCAATCCATGCATCATAGTCTATTCTGTCCACCTCAAAGAATCGTCTATTCTCATCTGATAACTCCCAGTTAATGTCATCTATATAGAAGTTGCGTGACAGTTGTGCGGATACTTTGACTCGATCGGTAACATCGTTTCTGAGAGCTATGGCATGTTCTCTCACTCTCGTTGCGAAAGGCTGGTCAAAGGTGTTATTCAAAAATGGATTAGCTGATGTCGTTCTATTTAGCCCTTGATAATTAATATGCTCCTGAACACTTATGCTCACATGATTGTCAGGACTAAAATAGAAATTGGCTTTTACGGCTGGATATAGGGTTGTTCTGTCTATGGTTCTATTTATCGTTCCACCGATGTTTAGCGTCAGCTGTTGTTTATTCCAAACTAATCCAAGGTTGTTGTTGGACACAAGATCAGAAGTAGTACCGAAGTTCATTGGTACATAATTCTTAGACTGAGCGTGTATTCTTAATTCTTGGCTAAGTCCTTTAGATAGATGTGGCGTGATAATCCACAGATTCTCAGTGTTATCTATGAAGTTATTTCTCGTAGTGCTGTAGTTGACATTTAATCCATAGTCAAAGCTTTGGATGTCATCATGAAAGCTGCGATAGTCCATCGATACGCTAAAGTGTCTAATGCGTATCGTATCCTGTGATTCAGCTCTGTTTAAATCGCTAAAAGCACCCTGATTAGTTGATCTCCCATTCAAGGAAAGCTTGAACTCGCTATGATCTGTGACATAATATGAGGTATTGAGGCTTCCTTCTACTTTATTGAATTGTTTGTTCACTATGCTCTTATCATTCCAATTGTCATAAGCGGCATTAGCCTGGACGCTGAAGTAGTTGTCTACTTTATGAAATAAGGCGCCCTGTAATGCCAATGGGTTAAGTGTTCCGGCTGTAGCCATAAGATGCCCATAACTTCCTTCATCTACCCTTGGTTGCTGGTAAGCCAGTGGTTCAATGTCCGCAGATATTTCAATTGATGGAGCCCCGAAGCTCAGCAGGCTATCTTGACTCACCTCTAATGCCCCAAAGTTTTGGGTTGCGCTTGAAGTAAATAACCCTGTCAATGGCTTCACATCTATATCCTGTGATACGAAGTTCTTACGTACAGATAGTTTTTCATCAGTGATGTCTTGAGCTTTAGATACTTGTAATATCAAAGCACACAGGAGTAGGGTATATGTTGTTTTCATCATGGTCATCGGATTATAAGTTTATCTCGTTGAGGCGTTCTTTAGCTTGACTAATTAAATTAGATGGTATCGACATGTCGGAATCTAACATCGCTTCTAAAGCAGCAGAAGCATTTGTCTTTTCTCCGAGGAGAAAGTAGTTGTCCGACAAGAGTATCGTTGCTTTTGCAAACCAAGATGGATCGCTTATTAGTGTTGAATAGTTATCTGTAATAGTTGCGATTGATGGCTGTAGTTCATCTTGATTAAACTGACTAAGTGCCACGATGTAAATCGCTTTTGGATTATTAGTCCACATACTATGCGTGAGCGTAGTATTCTTAAACGCCATGATTGCCGTCCAGTCATTCTGTTGTACTTCTGCTGAGATAATCTTAAGTAGTATGTCTTCTGGCAGTTGATCAGCACCCGTCTTTGAGGCAGCTATCAATTGTGTGGCATCGTCGTATCGCTCCAACGCTACATAGGATTTCAATCTACTGTGAGCAGAATCTGCATGATCATTGAACCATCCTAAGTCGGAGAGTTCTAAGTATGTAGTATAGTCTTGTTTAGCCAGTAATCTCTTAGAGGTTTCTACAGTCAATTCTTCATGATTCAGAGGGCTATACTTTCTGAGGTAGCTGATGGTTTGCGCCAAGGCATCTTGGTCATCGGTTTTAATCAAGCACTGTACGATATAGTGATCGAGTTCTTGATCCGAGCTAGAGTTGTTTTGATTCTTTAATCTCTTTAATTCAGTTAGAGCAACCTCATAGTTTCCATTCTGAAACTGTTCTATGGCAAATTGTCGCTTGATAGTTTTAGTATCGCTGAGACGGTCCGACCTCTGAACAACTTCAGCATAAGAGTCAGCATCAACTTTATAGGTGGCGTATAGTTCTTTAAGCGCCTTTTCAGCTGATTCCTTGTATTGTGGTTGATGTGATTGTTCCAATATGCGACTATAGTACTGTTCCGCATTATCGTAATCACCAGCGTTTACATAGATCAATCCAAGCTGAAGTAGAGATTCTGATCTAAGTGATTCATCTTGAACTGAAGTCAGACCCTGATAGAATTTCTTGGCATTATCATATTGTCCTAATTCAAAGTATCTGTTACCTATTTCAAATCTGCTATCGTTGGCATATGGACTATTGGGGAATCGCTCAATCAATTCTTCGTAGGTAATGATTTGCTCGTATGGCTTATTCTTGAGTTTATGAACTGCACCAATACGGTATAGTGCATGATCACCTTGAGCATCTGCATGTCTCGCTGCTTTCTGATAGACTTCTTGAGCAAGGGTGTAATCTTCAATTGCGAAATAGCAATCACCCATTCTGTTGAGTATGTCTTCTTGTAAGCTTGGATCGATATCAGTGCTTGACGCGATCCCTTGTGCTTTGGAGAGGTGACCTAAAGCCTGTCTATAATTGTCTTCATCGAGATAGATATACGACAGCGCATATTCAGTCTTCAGTTGTGTATCACTATCTACGTTATTAATCTTATTGGATTGCGATAGTTCTTTGAATCGGCTCTTGGCTATGCTGTAGTCGCCTTTCACAAAGTAACTCCAGGCGATATCACTGCCCAGTTGTATGCTCTGAGGAGCATTGATGTCTACTCTGTTACTCATAGACAGATATCTGAACGCACCTTCTATGTTGTTACTTGATAAGGCTTCTTGTCCCTTGCTTTGGCACTTATTCAGTAAGTGATGCTTTTGCTCAGGCGTTAAGTTGGCGATGAGATTTTGATCAATGTTCTCGATCGATACATCGTCTGAGTTGATAATCAATGAGCTAATAGCACGCTCTGCCGACGCTTTGATAGAGGTGTTTTGTATGACACTTAATATTTCGAGGGCAGCATTGTAATCTGCCTTGGCGATATGATTCTGTGCGATATTGAACCTTACCTCATCGGCATGAGGCGTGTTAAGCAGTTGGGTATAGACATCTGTGGATTCCTGATGTTTACCGACGTGATGCAGCGCTTGGGCATATGCAGCCTTTGTATAGATCGATGTTTCCTCCGTCTTACTTTTCTTAACTCGTTTGATAAGCTCATCATATTGTTCTTGCTGAAGTAAGGCACTGATGAGCAATTCTTCTTGATCAGTATCCTTTAGGAGTTCAATACTTTCATTAATCTCATTGAGTTTGAAGTACGAGATGGCAACATATTCTTTGATTGCAGATATCTGAAATAGTTGAGTTTCTTTAAGCCGTGGTGCATACCACTTTACCACAGACTGATAATCTTTTAAAGCGAAATGCGACAAGGCGAGGTAGTAGGGCAGGTGATGCTGCAACTCATAGGTCGTTCCGATTTTCTTGAGGTTAGTGAGCGAGGCTTTATAGTCGCCTTGTAGTATGTTGATCAATCCTGCATAGTATCTCGCATGGTTGAAGTATGGCGATGATAGATCGTCACACTTGTTAAATGCTTGAAGTGCCCCGCTAAGCTCTTTTTTCTTGATGAGTTCATACCCCTCGATAAATGCATACTCAGCAGATACTGAGTTGCCTTTAGTGGTTTTGGGCTTATAGTCCTCTATACTCGAGTCAGCGGGTAAGATGCCATTAAGACTCTTGAAGTTGAGATATCTTGCCAGTAATGGTTGTACATCTGGATGCCCCAACAGGAATTTGTCATATTCTTTGAGTTGAGCAACTGTCGTCAGCTCTGCGATGTGTAAGATATTTTCTAAGCTCTTGCGTTCTGAATCTATCCCCTGTAGGAGGTCAACAGAAGTGGTAGATTCCTGTTCAAATTGGGGATACCGAATTGATTCATTGTATAAGTCCTCATTATCCATAATTTTGGACTCATTAAACAATGTGACGGATTGGGCCGCAGCGTTTTTTACTGATAGGATGCTAAAAGCAAGTAAAATGCTGTATTGTAATAATTTACACATTCTAAATAATTGTAATATGTAAATTTAGAATAATAAATACACACCGCCAAATGTGACTATGTTTATACTTAATACGTTATAAAACCGTGATGATATATCAGCGTATATTTTAATAGATTAGCAGTTATGAAAAAAGCACTACTTCTTCTTTCGATTATTTCATTCGTCAGCCTTCTTTATGCAAATCCAGATCGCTGGCAGCAGAAGGTGAATTATGAAATGAAAATTGATTTTGACGTCAATACACATCGATTCACTGGTGAGCAGACCATTACCTACCAGAACAATTCCCCAGATGTATTGACTAATGTGTACTACCATCTCTATTTCAATGCCTTCCAGCCTAATAGTATGATGGATGTCAGATCTCGCACAATAGCCGATCCAGATCGTAGGGTTAAGGATCGCATCTCCAAATTATCGCTTAACGAAATCGGGTATCACCGCATTGATGAATTGAAGCAGGATGGTCAGGCGCTATCTTATCATATTGAAGGAACCATATTAGAGGTCCAACTGGCTAAGCCGCTTAAACCAGGTGATAAGACCAAGCTTACGATGAAGTTCAACTCACAGGTGCCATTACAGATTCGTAGATCTGGTAGGAATAGTGCAGAGGGTATAGATTATAGCATGGCACAATGGTATCCTAAGCTCTGCGAGTATGACTATCAGGGATGGCATGCCAATCCATATGTAGGTAGGGAGTTTCATGGCGTATGGGGAGATTTTGATGTAGAGATCAAGATCGATGATTCATACATACTAGGAGCAAGTGGCGTCCTCACTAATGCAAATAAAATAGGTCGAGGCTATAGTGATAAGGATGTCAAGATTAAAGGGAAAAAGACTACATGGAAGTTTAAGGCCGAGAATGTGCATGATTTCGTTTGGGCTGCAGATCCTGACTATACGGTCGAGATGGGCTACACTGACGCTGGCACCAAAATATACTATATCTACCAGCCTGGCGCACGTACCACAGAAAATTGGCAGAATCTCCATAGAGCTATGAATGTCGCAGAAGCGTACATGAACAATAGATTTGGCAAATATCCATATCCTGTTTATTCCTTTATCCAAGGTGGTGATGGTGGCATGGAGTATCCTATGGCGACATTGATTACTGGCGAGCGCAGTTATAATAGCCTCGTAGGTGTGGCCGTACATGAATGGATGCACAGCTGGTTTCAGATGATTCTTGGCACTAATGAGGCCTTATATCCTTGGATGGATGAGGGCTTTACCACGTTTGGATCAAGTGAAGTGATGAACCTCCTGAAGACAGAACAACTGATCCCAGGAGATATAGCCGTACATCATCCTAATGAAGGGAATGTTAGAGGGTATGTGAATTTTGCGCTCACAGGCCTTGAAGAGCCGCTGAGCACTCATGCGGATCACTTCGTCACTAACTCTGCTTATGGTCGAGGCAGCTATACCAAGGGGGCAGTCTTCTTGACGCAGTTACAATACATCATGGGAGAAGAGGCTTTCAGCCAAGGTATGTTGAACTACTACAATACTTGGAAATACAAGCATCCCAATGTCAATGATTTTGTTCGAGTTATGGAGAAGACCAGCAACTTGGAGCTGGATTGGTTTAAAGAATACTTCGTCAATACAACACATACTATTGACTATAGCGTCGATGCCGTTGATGCTCAGGCCGAAAATGTATCAGCGATTAGCTTGACTAAAGTTGGCGTAATGCCAATGCCAGTAGATGTAGCAATCACACTCACGAGTGGAGAAGTAGTCAATTACACGATTCCTCTGAGGATGATGAGAGGAGCTAAGTCTTCTGACGGCTACACTAAATATGAAGTGGCAGCGGATTGGCCGTGGACGCATAGTAGCTACGTGTTACAAGTGCCATATGATAGAAGCGCCATACAGTCCGTGGCTATCGATGCTACTTATAAGTTGGCTGATTCCAACGTTGATAATAACAGATTCGGCGAAACTCAACCATAGTAAAAAGATGTAGTGAGCTCGGCAATCCTGTCGGGCTCTTTTTTTGGCTGTCTTCATCGTGAAACCACTTAGATAGGAACTTTGTTATCAACTTGTTACTGGCAAGCCCAGTCTCGATTAAGGTCAAAGTAGAAGTGATTCACTCGACCTCCTGAAACAGAAGATTGAAAAATCAAACATTAGCTAGAGGAATAAATGAAAAGGCTAAAAAGAATTTAGCTAACCCTCTAAAAAGCATGTAGTCTTATCAGACACATTACTTTTTTCGCTTCATAATCTTTTCACACCCACTCACATTTTGTCATTTCTAATTAAAGCACTGTAATTTATTACAAGTTATTGATTATGAGCTGTTTAAAACAAAATATTTCTCAAATGGTACAATTAGAATGCTTCTACTAAAATATAAATTATCCATGTTCTTGTGGAGTATTGTAGTTTTTCGTAGTTTTGATGCATTTATAACATTATCTACTAAAATACGAATTGCCTATATATAAGAAACATTTTCTAATCCTCAGGCGTTAAACAATAGATGATCATTTTAATCAAGGACATAATACAATCAATTAAATACGGGCCTCACCTGCGAACGCTGGAGTCAGGTCAGGTCAAATACCTAAAAGGCAATGCCTTTGGGGATGATTACGATCTTACTCTGTTCAAGGACAGTTATGCTAGTCAAGAACTAGAGAAGCACCTATTGAAAGAAAAAGATATCCTCGTTGCAGGCAAAGGCTATAGGAATTTTGCGTGGACATATGTAAATGAAGCTGGACCTTGTATTGCATCCTCTACCTTTTATGTAATTAAGGTAAAAGAAGATGAAGTCCTACCTGAATACTTCACACTACTTATCAACTCACCTAAGGTCCAACATCAAATGCGATTCCTTGGACTGGGCCCTGTGACTCCGTCGATTCCTAAAAACGAACTAATGAATATCAAAATAGAATTGCCATCTATTCCAGATCAGAAAAAAGCAATTGAAATTTATCGCTCGATTAAGACTCAGATAAGATTGCAAAGAGAAATATTAGAAAAGAAATTAACCCTTCAGAAGGGATTACTCGATTTATTAACAACAAAACAAATGCAGACAAATAAAAAAGTCTTATGACTTGTGACCATAAGACTTGAAAGGTATTGCAATCTGAAAATGGCTTGTCACCAATTCACTCGATAGCAACGATTTCTGATAAGATCAAATATATGCCTTTCTACCAAAACACCAAACAAGCTTGGTGTATACTCGGGAAATTTGCCAGTACCCGTCGAACTTGGCAGTAATTCTCATAAAACATAAAAATGAGGAATACAACTGCAATCGGTAAAAGATTTACCGAAGCAACAATTCAAGCTGTCTGGGAGAAAGGCAGAAAAATCACGGGAAAGGATCCCAATGTCTGGAGAAAGGACTCTTGTGGTGCAACCATCAAAAGGGATCAATATGGAAATACGACTTTGAGAGGTTGGGAAATTGACCATAAACATCCAAAATCGAGAGGTGGCTCAGACAATTTGAGGAACCTCCAACCTTTGCAATGGGAGAACAACAGAAGCAAAGGTGATGATTATCCAGAATGGACCTGCAAAGTCAGAGGCTAATTCTAAAACTCAAAGAGAAGGGCAGTTGCCCTTCTCTTTAAAAAATAAAAAATGAAAATAACACAAGACACAATCAATAACCAAGT
>CAZDHV010000078.1:0-13175 GCA_964505335.1 uncultured Saprospiraceae bacterium
CTGGCAATGTTGTCACGATATCGAGCGTCTGCCCACCATCCCAGGATCTATAGACGCCACCATCAGTTGCCCAATACATGATCTCTGAATTGTTTACATCAAACCACACATCGTGTATGTCCGCATGCATGTTTCCAGGTAGCGTGAATGTGTTACCGCCATCACGACTGATTGATCCTTGTAGCCCACTTTTTACTAAGACATTTGGATCTTTAGGATCAACATTTATTCGTGAGAAATAGAATGGCCTTACTACGAGTTCAAAGTTGCCATTGAGTTTGGTCCAATTTTCACCTTTATCATCCGAACGATACAGTCCTTTGTCTTCATCCTTTTCACTCTCTATAACTGCATAAACTATGTTGGCATCTGAAGGAGCTACTGCCACAGCAATACGACCGAGCTTGCCAGCAGGAAACCCATTGTGAATTTTGGTCCAATTTTCACCACCATCAATTGATTTATATAGTGCGGACTGAAGACCACCTGAACTAAATGACCAGGCTGTTCTCCTGAACTCCCAGAAAGCGGCGTAGAGTATGTTGGGATCCTCAGGGTCCATAATTAGATCACTACAACCTGTAGTCTTATCGATGCTGAGGATGTTTTCCCATGAGGATCCGCCATCTGTAGATTTAAATACACCTCTATCGTCACTATCACCCCAAAGGGCTCCAAGTTCTCCTACATATATGGTGTTTTGATCATTAGGATGTACAATGACGCTACTTATTCTCTCAGAGTTCTCATAAGGCAACTTGTCCCAACTTCCACCACCATCTGTTGATTTGTACAACCCATCTCCGATTGAGGTACTATTTCTGGTCCAAACCTCCCCAGTTCCCACATAGATGGTATTATCAGGATCATGGGGGTCCAACCTGACTACGCCAATAGATTGGCAGTAATCATCAAATATTGAAGAAAAAGTGGCACCCCCATTAGAGGATTTCCAAACACCGCCTCCCGCAGTGCCAGCATAGACAATTTTGGAATTGTTAGGGTGACCTTCCATGTCGGTAATCCTTCCACTCATGAGTGCAGGACCTATCTGTCTTGCCGACATAGATCCAAATAGTTCTCCGGCGGAGAGTGTTGCGTCTTGGGCAGGAAGTATTCCGCTTAAAACTAATAGCCCAAACCACACTATATAAATAGGAAGATATTTTTTCATTGTGAGAGTAGTTTTAAATAAAAGTAGGACTGACGAAAACCCACTGATAAATAGCGTATAGATCAGTAAGCATATCAGATCTTAGCAGTACACTAATTCTTTTCTTCAGGGAATGTAAGAACTGACTTATCCACAGTAGGATTGAGCTCGATGCTTTCGATATTGATAGGTACAGACTGTCCGTCTTTTACACCCATTGACATGGTGAAAGGGAAGTATAAACCGTCAACTTCTTCATAATCGCTAAACTTTATTTGCTGTATCGCTCCAGCTCCTTGACCTGATAAGATTTCATTTTCCTGCCCTAATAGAATCGATGACTCTGTCTCGAAGTAATAATAAGAGACAGATTCCTTTTCTTCCCCGTTGACAGTCGTAGGCTCCGTCACCAACTTGATTTTGTAGCAATCAGTGCCATCAAAGCTTTCTGTTCCTACGAGCTCTGCAGTATAGCCTTTTTCTTTATACCCCATTAAGGCATCAGGAAAGTCGTTGAGATTAAGTTGATAATTAGACAAATCTTCAGCACTAGATTTTTCCGGCTTCATCGTCATCTGGTTCGTATTCCAGAGCGTTTCGCCATCATATACATTTTGATAAAACTCCAATCCTTGAAAGGCAAACTTCATATAGGTTTCTCCTGATTTGCTCTGGATCATTTCTACAGGAATCTCCATTCCTCCTTGGTTCAGCTTTCCAGTAAATTTCATTCCTTCAAGCGCTTTCCAAGCGTCCTCTCCACCAGTGTTTTCATGATATGCATTGATGATCTCAGAAGGAGTTTGACCCTGTATTGTGGTTACTAATGTGAATAGGGCTAACAGGACAGTGGTAAAATATTTCATAATTTGTTTTTTCTATTTCTAATTTACCCACTTATGTATGGATGTCCTTTCCTAGAATCTACCAACTACAGATATTAATAGATGAAATAATAGTGTGGGTAGATATCACGAAAGCACAGTGTCAGCTTATTATTCATATTGCAACAAGTTAGTTATGACGAGCTATTTTCATCAGTTAGACCTGTTTCGAGCATTTCGGAGGTTTCCAGTGTCGTCAGTAATGGCCATTATCATGACTGTGCTTGCTATCAGAATCATTTCTACAGATGGTGATGTTGGAACCGATATGGCTCCCGTGGTCAGTATGATGATTGTGGGCTATTTTCTCTTTCTTGGGGGCATTATTGCGAGGTTAATCAGAGAGTCCCTCAGTAACATGAAGACTGAGCTCGTGGTACTGGGAGTATTTGTCGCATTAGCTGTTGTCCTATTCCTACTCTTACCTACAGACTATGACGTCCTCAATACTAAGTTGTTCAGGTTTCCATTTTACTTCTTTGGGATAGCAGCTATACTGCACTTGGTGATCGCATATGTGCCCTTTATATCCAGAGGTAGCGATGGAGATTTTTGGGAATATAATCGCAAGGTCTTCATCCGGATCGTTGAATCAGGATTCTTCTCAGGTGTGCTATTTCTCGCGGCACTGCTGGCTATAGTGGCACTCGATAAGCTGTTTGGTATTGAGTTTGAAGGCCTCATATATGGCTATGTTGCCGCCAGTATTTTTGGCATATTCAATAGTATTTACTTCTTAAGTAAGTTTCCTGCTCTAGACTACGATGATCATGTAGAGCGCCCGCTCAGTGCTTTTCTGGTGTTCACACAGTTTCTATTGATCCCGATTACAGTGATATACTTACTAATCCTATATGCATATGGTGTCAAGATAATTTTGGATGGTGAACTACCAAAAGGATGGATCGGTCATCTGTCATTATGGTTTTCGGTTATTGGTGTGTTCAGCTATTTGCTTAATTACCTCAATCCAAGATTTAGCAATCGGGCGTTCTTGGCACAGTTCATACGATATTTCTTCCTTGTGTTGATAGGGCCATCGGTGCTCTTAATGATCAGTTTGTATCGCCGCATCAGTGATTACGGTGTTACTGAAGAGCGATATGCCTTAGCAATGATTGCTTCATGGCTCGTATTGGTCATCCTGTTATATGGTATCCTGCGATGGCGATCGCTGAAGTGGTTACCTATTTCACTATCAGTGGTTATTGCATTTGGCTTATTTTCTGGTCCTATGAGCATATTCGGTGCCACGTTGAGTAGTCAAGAGGACAGACTGTACAATATGTTGACGACAGCAGGGCTATTAGGCGATATAGAACCAGACATTGGCAGTACACGTGATGAGATTTTAGATCAGCTGAGATTCATGGACGATCGATCGGATCTATCATTTATTAATGATTGGATAGCCTCTCCTATATTTTTTAGAGATGAATCAGTTAGAGGAGATACTAGCAATTATCAACTTGCTACTATTCATTTTAATCTTGATAAGAAACATCCACACGTGAAAAAAGTGAAGCTTTTTTCGTTCGAAGCGCGAAATGGTTTTGTCGGCACTGTCGAACAATATAAAAGCATATATTCCTTCGAGTTGAGCACGAATGGAGGCCAATGGAGCGGAGAAGGAACTACAACCTTAAGTGATGGCAAATTATCAGTCACTTTGAATAATTCAACATATAAGATTGACTTAATTGATAGTGTATCTCAATGGTCAAACAATTATCCCCATAACGGCAACCTATACAGGTTATCCGTCCCTCTTGAATCGAGAGTTGGAGACTTATATTTCTCACTTCTAAAAGGGCGGCAGTTAGAAAATGACTCTATCAGAGTTGACTATGCAAGGGGATTTCTACTGATAGAATGAGCTCAGTATCAAGATTGCTTGTATGGAGTGAAGTATTTTGATATACTCGCAAAAGATATTGCTCGTTTAAAGAAATAGAATACCTATCCTAACTATGAATGCTAAGGCCACATCAATCTTCTTATGCCTATTGTTTGTATGTATCGCATGCAAAGAGGTACCTGGTAAATCTCAAGTTGACCCGTCAGTTTCTGAAGCGAAAGATAAATCTAAAGACAAGGAATCCAAAAAGGGACTGATGTTAAGTCCACTAGATTCTATTAAGCTCTCTGAAGTTGAGAGATTATATGATGTCAGTGTGGCTAGTCAAGAGCTCGCGCTTGAAATGGAGCTGAAAGAAATCTCTGGGCTGTCTTTTGACCGAGTTAATAATCAATTTTTGGCTAATAATGACGAGGAAGGAGTGATCTACCACCTCGATCTGAAGGGCAATATTGTCAAGAAAGATGACTTTGAGAAGGATGGAGATTATGAAGGGATAGAAAAGGTAGGAGACGATATCGTCGTGACTAAGAGCAATGGTAATCTATACTTCTATAACGATGCAGCTCCAGAGACCACAAAGGTTAAAACAGATCTTAACGAAAAGAACGATATAGAGGGCTTGGCATATGACCCAAATCACAACCTATTACTTATGGCGTGCAAAGGGGCTACACTGCATGAAAAGAAAAGTAAGCATGAAAAGTCGATATACGCCTACAACCTCAAGCTAAGAGTCCTTCATGAAGAGCCATTTCTAACCATGCGAGACGCAGTTCATCTCTCATATGTAGAGTATCATATGGGAGATATAGATGCGGAAGAAAAGAAGTCTTTTCATAAGAGAGTGAAGGATTTTGCGCCATCTGGATTAGCGATTAACCCTCTTAATAGAGATATATACGTGATATCAGCACGTGGCAGTATTGCTGTGGTGTATGATATGGATCATCACTTTCAGGACATCCTGTTCTTTGATGAGGAGCTAATTCCTCAGCCAGAAGGTATTTGCTTTAGTCCATCTGGAGACTTGTATGTTAGTACTGAAGGGGTGAAGCACGATGCCAAGATTTTTAAGTTTTCTAAGATCTAATCAGCAGCCTAGATTACAGGATCAACTGCATAATGCAGACATCTTCCCACTTTCCATTTTTTGACCCTACTTCTTTTTGTACGCCGACGATTGTGTAACCCAAGGCTTGGTTGTATCTGATACTTCGCTTGTTAGAGTTGAAGATTTTAGCGACCAGGTGATGATAGTTCAGTGCTCTGCACTGGTCTATAATGTAGCTCTTGAATCGAGTGCCGATTCCTTTTTTTGTAGCACTTTCTGTGAGGAATACGGACGTCTCTGCGCTATATCGATATCCTGCTCGATCGCTATACCTCTTGATGATACCCCAGCCAATCACCTTGTTATCTATGCTTACAACATATAAGCGCTCTCGATCGTGAAACCGATCTATCCAAGCCTGGATATCTTCGGCAGAATAGCGACGTTCATCCATCGTAGTATCATCTCGATCTATGTGCTCATTGTATATGCTGGCGATATGTGGTAAGTGCTCTGAAGTTGCCTGGCTATATGATTCCTCCATAGTGATTCTACCTTGTAACTTGATCCAAAAATATGTTGATTTGCTTCACATTAGCTTTATAATTTAAGCGCCAGTCACCGTGATAATAACCTGGATATAGCATTAGTCTCGATGGACGATCTGACTGCTGTAGAGCTACGTACAATCGCTGGCTCTGATTACAGGGCACATAGCTGTCTTGCTCGCCATGTATAAGATAAAACGAAGGGCTGTCTCTTGTGATTAGTTCCGTGGCGTTGACATAATCTGGCTGTATGTATAACTTGATCAATCTCCTTGTGATTGGGTGAAAGTAATTAGGGTCGTCGACGTCTAAGTCTGAAAAGCCATACCAGCTTACTACCGCATCGAAGATGCCATGTTTCAAAGCCGCATAATTGATGATCTGGGCGCCAGCAGATAGCCCCCAGCCGATGATATGGTCGGTATCGATATCTAGTTCATCTGCTCTTGTTAGCAACCACTTATGCGCTGTAACAATGTCATCAATCGGTTCTGGAAACTTAGATTTAGGAAGCAAGCAATACGCAACACTTGCGATGATGTATCCTCGATCGAGCTGTGCCCACAAGGCTGGAGGGATATTCTTGCGAGAACCCACAATCCAACCACCACCATGTGCGTAAATAATCACTGGTTTTCTCTTTCCTGCGGTAGTCTTGGGGAGATATAGATCCAGTTTTTGATGTCTTTTGGCCCCATAATGATGGGCTTCTCGAGGATAACTGTTGGTGTGATACATCCATATGCTCCATAAACCATTGACGAGTATGGCACATCCGTTCAATATATTCAGAGCGATGTTTTTGATTATATCCATACCACAGATGAAGTTATTCTATTATTGCACTTTATTCCAGCTTTCATATGAATCAGAATGAACTTGACAAGGTTAGATCATGGCCTCTGCATCACTCATGGGGCGTGCAGTCCATTCGTGCTTTGGATGGCCGGTCAGAGATTAGTGTCCAGGTAAATGAGAGTATGAGTAATCCTGCTGGTACGATGCATGGTGGGTTGATCTATGCCCTCACTGATGTGGCAGCATATACTGCACTGTTAAGTGTTGTTGAGGAAAATCAGAGTGGAGTAACCCATCATATCAATGTACAAGTGCTGCGGCCCGTTCAATTGGGAGCTGTCTTACGGATCGAAGCAGAAGTGATTAAGCGTGGTAGAAGACTATCATTTATTGAGTCCAAAGCCTATATCGAGGACAAGGTGGTAGCGCTGGCCTCGATTACAAAATCTATGGTCACTCTATCATGAGCTGTAATGTGGTATGAGTAAGACGATTAATAATGAGGTGCGCCAAGAGATACTTACTAAGAGTATCTGGTCTCTGATGCTTAAGTTTTCGCTACCGGCGATCATCGCCATGTCTATCAATAGTCTCAACACCTTTGTTGATGCGCTTTTCATTGGGCAGTATGTAGGGCAGGATGCTCTAGCAGCTGTGTCATTAGCATTTCCGTTGACGATGCTAACCAATGCCTGTGCAGCCATGGTCAGTGTGGGAGGGTCCTCCCTACTCAGTATAGCGATAGGTGCTAATCAAATTGAGACACAAAAGAAGATTTTTGGAAGCACGACTATTTTATCCATCTCAGTATCACTAGTGCTAACCATTTTTGGATTGATCTTCGCTGAGGAATTGATTCAGTTAATGGGAGGCTCTGGTAATCTGGTCACCATAGGAGCGCTGTATTATCGTATTATGATGATGGGAGCCTTTGTCCGGATTTATGGACTGGTACTCAATACCTTGATCCGTGCAGAAGGCAAGATGAATGAGGCCATGGCTTATCTCATAGCCGCTACAATACTCAATATCATCCTCAACCCCATATTTATAGTAGTCTTAGACTGGGGTGTAGAGGGTGCGGCCTGGTCTACGGTGGTAGCCATGTCTTTGCTCACGATAGCAGGGTTAATCTATTTCTTGAGAGGGCGAGCAGGCTACAGCATCGATTTTTCGTACTGGAGCCTGGAGAGCCATATTGTCAAGCCAATCCTCAGCGTGGGAGCTTCAGCGATGATGATGCAACTCATGTTTTTGGTACAGCAGATCTTTGTATTTAGATCCATAGCCCATTATGGTAATGATTGGCATATCGCATTCATGGGAGCATGCTATCGAATCATGATGTTTATGGTGATGCCGATCTTTGGTTTTTCCCAAGCATTGCAACCCATCGTTGGAATTAATTTTGGCGCCGAGCAGATGGCAAGAGTTAAGGATGCATTTGTGTTATTTGCTAAGGCTTCTACATTTATGCTTTTTGTGTTTTGGGTCCTGGAGTTAATATTTCCGACCACCATTCTATCGTGGATGCTTCCTGAGGCAACATTTACAGCTACAGATATCTCCAATTTTAGGATTCAGATGCTGAGCTACATTGTCTTTCCATTTTTCCTGATGGGGGTAACGATGTTCCAGTCGATAGGTCGAGCGAGGATTGCAGGATTTATGCTTATCGCAAGAGAACTTGCGATTTTTGTCCCAGTCGTTTTGATACTACCGTTGTTCTTCGGGGTGAATGGCGTGTATTATGCGATGCTCCCCGTTAACGCCATTGTTTTTGTGGCTGCAGCTTGGTTAATCCGTAACGAGTTTAAGAAGTGGTCTTTGTCATAGTCCTGCTGCTTACCTCATTGTTTTCAAGAGATTCGAATCTCATCTCATATTGTCCATGATCGCTAGTGACCGACGTAATGCTTGTGGTCTTGACGATGTCTTTGTAGTTCATAACGACGTCTGATTGAGGATTTCCTTCGCCACCAGTCTTATGAAAAGACAGGATACATCCTTGGTTCATACACATCGTTTTATCCTTCCACTCTTTGAACCACTGCTGTCGCTTGCGCTGTAACTCTTCATCATAGAGGGTTGCTGAGGCCCATAAATGCATCTGGGTGCGTTCTGGCTTCTTAACGTGGAGCTCTATACTATCCCACTTCAATTCATAGAGTATGCCACGATCCACGATGATCAGGGTAAAGGGCTCCATTCCTTCAAATTCAAACTCCTTGATAAATGCCTCGGCATCTGGATATGAGAAAAACTCTTTGGCCATCGTCCCTCTGCTCAGTCGATAGGGTAGCTTGCGCTCATGCCTCACAAATGCTCCATTCAGGATGCAGACCAACTGATTAGTATCAGAGATGATGATCCATGACCCGGCTGATTCCTCATCTTTAGGATAGAGTAGTGTTTTGCCATAGATTTCTTCTGAGCTAATCTGTGCTGCAGATCGGTTAGGAGCTTCATCACGATTAGAAGTAAAGGTGTAGTCACCTGTCAGAGTCGGGATATATGTAACGGTACACATTCGGGGCTCAAAAATAGATGATTAGATGAATATCAGCATACTAAGTCGATTATGAGTCGCTGGCACAAGGTCATTGAGAGTTTTTGAAAGTATCCTCAAAGTACTTCACCCATGCACCATCGATAAGCTCCTCACCATATTCGCGGAAACCTCCATCCGCTGTTCTACCAAAGATAAATCGCTTCGTATTACTGGGCTGTACCACCAGCTGCCCATCCTGTACAGTTGCAGGATATCTGTTGGTGCCTCGCTTAGAGAATGGGTAATAGTAATATGTCTTATCTGCTTCATCGTAGCGGATGATCGTATGGAGCTGTAAGAATTCGCTATTCAACTCGATGACGATCAGGCTGGTATCTAAGTCATAGGAGATTCTTTCATAAGCCGCACCTTGCTTTGACAGCTTGCCGTCTTCATAAACACTGCTGGTGCCGATCCACTCTCCAGTCATGAAGTTCAACTGGGTCATCTTATCTTTCACTGCGGTTTGGCTATGTGACGAGACAGGATATAAACCGATTAGAATCGAACTGAGAATGATGCTTTGAACTAGTTGAGTCATTAGAGGAGCTTTCTTTTTTAAAACAATTGCAGTATGGATAGTTCATTTCAATACCTCCACGATTCCAGATCAGCGCCTTGAGGTGCGATTTTTTCAACTTCATCCGCATATTTTGGGATGAACATCTGATTGTACCGCAAACGACTGATGTGATTGCCATTGTCGTGATCTCCATTCCAGCAATGTTCAGCTCGATCTCCATAGTCTACAACGCCATTGTAATAGGGCGCTGAGGTCTCTTCTAACATTTCTTCAGCGAGATATACCGCATTGTTTAGATAGTAGTTATCCATATCTCCGCAGTAAAGATGAATTTTATGTTCCCAATCCTTGCCATGCTTGTGCCAGTCACGCTTGAGGATATATGCCAAGTCATAATTTTCTTTCCAATGTTCAACGACTTCTTTGTTGATCTCACCTGTCATCCTATCCCAGATACGCCGAGGGTATCCTTCCTCATCAACAGGAGAATAAGTAGCCTCCCATATATCCCATTGCTGTCCTGATCTGCCTCGAGAACCCAGTACGAGCTCTCGCTGGTTCATATCTTTGAGAGAGGCATCCACATTGCCTAAGTAATCTCTATGTCCCGCCACTAATACATCTTTAAATGGACCTTGTTGGTAATAGGCATTGTCATCTTCATATAGATTGACCAAGCAGTATGCCCTGAAGTCTATGGGGTCTGGACAAGCCGCAAAACACATCCCGTATTCCGTAGGGTATTTTACCTGCACGGCTAGAGCTTCCCAGCCACCTGTGCTTCCTCCATAGACAAATCGTGACCAGCCCTCACCGATACCCCTGAACTGCTCTTCGATATAAGGGATCAACTCATAAGTGATGGCATCACCATAGGGACCTTGGGCCTCACTATTCACCGCATAGCTGTCATCGTAGTAGGGAGTAGGATGTTGGATTTCTATAGCGATGACTCTGGGAAATTCTGGTCCTGTCCATTGTTTGTAGAAGTCATAGGCTTCCTGTTGCAATATCTTATTGTAGCCATTTACACCAAATCGCTCACTATAGTCTGGCTGTAGATTGGGATCTGGAGGTGTGGTTCGCCATCCTCCAAAGTCGCTTGGGAAATGCCCATGAAATATGGCTAAAGGATATTGGACATCGGGGTGATCCGCCCAGCCTTCTGGGAGCAATACATGTGCCCCCACGTACATATCTCGCCCCCAAAACTCGCTGAGTAGCTTGCTACGCATCCTAATATGTTTTACATACTCACTGTCCTTAGGAGCCTGAATAGGTGGAATGATATGATCGAAATTGAGATTGATAGTAGGTGTTTCACCCTCCTTGATATTGATCTGTTGAGGGGTGGAATATAGATTGCCAGGGGCACGATTCCATTTTTGACCTTCACCACGATCCATTGGGAGCTTGACCGTATGACCATCTGCTCTGTTGAAGGTCTCATACTTATGAAATACTGCTTGGATGAAGTAGGTGCCAGAGGGTAACTCAGAAAGATTGGATATGGGATATCCATATGCCATCGCATCAAAAGACAAGCTGGCTTCAGGCTTCCATCGGTCAACATCCATCCCGAACCCTTGGCAGGTTTTCGCATCATCTCTCAGTTGAAACCTTGGTTCGGCCTCAGAGGTGTCCTGAGCAATTAGTAATATGAGCCTGCCGTCCAGATCCTCATCATAATGCTCAGATGGGTAGCTAATAGTGATTGAAGACAAGCTAGGAGCATCTTCAGCATTACTTTTTACAGTGAAACTGTATATGAGCAACAAAAGTCCAACAAAGTATACGATCCGATTTATCATGTCCAGTTCAATTAAGTCTCTTCCTAATATAAGGCTATACTTGAGAACCGAGTCATCAAATTGAAAGCATGGGCAAGGGATGGCTATCTAAAGTGAGCAGCGGGAGTAGCATTGTAGCAGTGTGTCTGATAGCCAAGGGGTTTCGGCAGCTTGCCTCGCCGAAGGCTCATTAGAAAGTAATAGTGGAAAATTTTACGCCAGCATAAGTACCAATAGGCATGAACTTATCTATCTCGGCAACGCTGCCCTCCATCCATCAGCAAGCTGTGCGGCCAACTCACGACGCACCGCCACTGCCTCCTCTGTATCAGCGATGTTTCTCGTCTCGTGGGGATCGTTCAATCGATCGTACAACTCTATTGCCGATAGCTCAGCTCTTGTTTTAGTTTGATGATCCCATCCATACCATTCTATGTAGTGATACTTCTTAGTATTGAGAGAGTACCCCATATAGCGCTTGCCATCCGCCGATACTCGTGGTCTTCGGTGAAACTGACTAAAGGCCGCTGGCTTCCACTCACGCTGTGGATCATCGATTAAGGGAACCATGCTCGCGCCCTGCATATAGTCGGGGACTTCTATGCCGGCCAACTCACATACAGTTGGAAATAGATCTACTAACTCGGTCAAGGCGTGAGTTTGAACCCCTCGATTTTTTTACTGTGGCGCTCTTATGATTATGGGTACCTGAAGATCTATGTTGAAGTTGGTCATCTTACCCCAGCTGTTGTGATCACCAAGCTTCCAGCCATGATCACCCCAGATGACTATAATCGTGTTATCATATAGGTCGAGTTCTTTTAGGTGGCTGACCAGGTCGCCTATCAATTTATCTACATAGCTAACGCTTGCATAGTACCCGTGTCTCAATATGCGGGTCGTATCCTCACTCATCCTATATGACGAGGTAGGATGGCCGATATGATTAAATCCATCGTAGTGCCTCAACTCATACATGGAGTTCATAGTATGGACTGGAGCACCATCAGGTATTGCTGGATTCTCAGCTAAGGGGATCTGCTTAGGATCATAGAGATCCCAGTATTTCTTAGGGGCGGTAAAAGGAAGATGAGGCCTGAAGTACCCTAAACCCATATAAAAAGGTTTGTCGATGGTGGACAATCGTGTAAGCGTCTTCTTGACGAGTTCATTTTGTGCGCCGTCGTAGTACATGGTGTCATGTACATCGGCGGCCTCCCATGCTGGCCCAGTATTCCACCCATCGGCATATCGTACAGGCCTCAGTTTGAGTAGGGAGTCTCTTCTTATGACTTGAGATCTGTTCACCTCTTCGCTGATGTAAAACGTCTCTCCATCTCTACCGAGCCAATCTTCCTTTAAGTATCGATAGGGGCGCAAATCAGGCTCGTCCCAGGAGATTGAGTCTGGCATGTAGTTGTGAAAGATTTTTCCTGCATTTACGGTGTGATAACCGAATTTGGAAAAATATTGCGGCATCGTAACGGCCTCAGGATTGATCTCTCGAAACTTATCTCCCAAGTGCCATACTCGAGTAGAGTCAGGTCTTACGCCGGTCATTAAGCTTGCTCTTGATGGCGCACATACTGCCGCTTGACAAAAGGCTTGTCTAAAGGTGATGCCTTCAGCGGCGATCTGGTCGATATGTGGCGATATAGCGACAGGATCATCATAGACACCCAGAGTGGGCCGCAGATCATCGATAGAGATGAATAGAACATTAGGTTTTACCTCAACTCCATCATCACCTTAACATCCAATTATTAAAACCAAAGCACATGTCACCAGGATTGTTGAGAGTACGCTTTTCATAAGGATAGAGGCTCTTTTAGATTATGAAGGTCAATTTAGGTAAAACTATGATGAGATAAATAGCAGGGATGCTTACAACTCCAATATTGGAGATTTTGCAAGGTCGATTATACTTTGTAGATGGCAAGGGACGGCTTTCCAAAATAAAATGCGAAAGCTTGTGGAACTCTAAGCTTGAAAACGTCCACCCCCGTACCCCCTTGA
>CAZDHV010000079.1:0-4041 GCA_964505335.1 uncultured Saprospiraceae bacterium
TAAGTAATCAAGAGCCTCCAAGTTGAACCCCTCAACAGCATACTCTGGATGTGCCGTGGTAAATATGACCATAGGTGGATTCTTCAATGACCTGAAGAACTCGATTCCTGAGAGCTGGGGCATATTGATATCGCTGAACATGAGATCTACATCGAGCTCATTGAGAGCCTTATTAGCCTCTATAGCATTATTGCATTTAGCTATTAGATTGAGTTCAGGGATGTTCTCGATATGCGCCTCCAAAATCTCGAGTGCAAGTGGTTCGTCATCAACTATAATCGTGTTAATCATATTTACTTCTTCGGTTTACTAAATATAATGTGATCCATCTGATTTGCCGATCGATTGGATCACGATTTCCAGACTAATAACAGGGATTCTTCGATAGAATCACATTTTATTCTATGAACTTCTTGTAATCTTCGATTTAGCCAAGCAAAGGGTCCCTTAAGACATTTTTCGAGTCTTTTGGAGTTTCATGTTTACGATATACTCCTGATCTGACTGATCAATTGAGAGCGCATGCTTGGACGGATAGAGTATTTTAAGGCGCCTCTTTACATTCACTAAGCCAATACCACCAGCTTTCTTCGGCAACTGTACTTCAGTGATCGGAGAGGGTTTGCTATTGCGTACGGAAAGATCAAGACTATCTTCTCTGACGTCCAAGTCAATCTTCACATAGCCTGCTTTGAGTTCGTGATCTATACCATGCTTGAAACTATTCTCGATGAAGGGAATAAACATCAGTGGTGCGATCTCATGACCTATAGGATCGCCCTTTAGATTGAAGTCGATCTGAAAATTGTCTCCGTGGCGCACCCGCTCGAGCTCTAAGTAATTCTTAATATAGTTGATCTCTTGGGAGAGGTCAATCATCCGCTCATTTGATTCATAGAGCATATATCGCATCATCTCTGATAGCTTCAAGACTATCTCAGGTGCTTTATCGGATTTCTTCAGGGTCAGAGCATAGAGAGAATTCAAGGTGTTAAAGAAGAAATGTGGATTGATTTGTGTCTTTAGGAACTTCAGCTCAGATCGTAAATTTTGTTTCTGAAGCTCCGTACGTTCTCGTTGATGTGCCATCCAATCATTGATGATCTTATATATAGAGGCAGAGAAGGTGATGAAGAACCCTCCCAGAAAGAATGTGGAGTTAGAGTCCCAAGTAAATGCCTCGGCAAATGATATATGATCCAATCTAAACACTAAGTACTGGAGACATACTTCTATAGGGGTTACGAGAGCAACACTCAAGAAGAGGAATATGACATAGAGAACCAGATTATTCTGCTTGAGAAACCTTGGAAACAAGAAGTTGATATTGAGATAGACTATAGAGATGTAGAATATCAATCGGATAGCCTTGTGTATCATCTTATGTGACAAAGCGATATCACTATGGTCCATGATGATGAGAAAAAAGAAAAATACGATCCAGAAGAAGATATGATAGAGTATTCCCTTTTGGATTCCTTTCTCTATCAGCTCGTAGAATTTCTGATTATCATCAATATTTAGAAACATTGACTAAAACTACTGGACTCTATCAACATTATTCAAAATTTAGGATGAATACACGAATCTTTTAGATTTAACAACTGTTCATTGATCGACTAATAATTAGATAGTATAATTGCAACGAGATGGGATATAAGAAAACGGAAGAATATTCTTTAGAGGAAACAGACCAATTAAAAGGGCATTATGAGTCTGTACTATCGCTGATTAATGAAGACCCAACACGTGAAGGGCTGCTGAAAACTCCTGAGCGAGCAGCAAAGGCCATGCAATACCTTACTCATGGTTATGATCTTGATCCAAAAGAGATTCTTACAGGAGCCTTATTCAAGGAGGACTATAGTGAAATGGTGATAGTGAAGGATATCGAAGTATACTCAATGTGCGAGCATCATATCCTACCATTCTTTGGAAAGGCACATGTAGCCTATATACCGAATGGACAAGTTGTAGGTCTCAGTAAGATTCCAAGGGTAGTTGATGCATTTGCACGGCGACTGCAGGTTCAAGAACGATTGACTGATCAGATACTACATTGCATACAGGACACCTTGCAGCCTTTAGGCGTTGCTGTTGTCATTGAAGCTGCCCATATGTGTATGATGATGAGAGGAGTGCAAAAACAAAATTCAGTGACCACAACTTCGGCATTTACTGGAGAATTTAAAAATGTAGAAACTCGCACAGAGTTTTTAAACTTACTGGGTAAGAAATTGAGATAATCTATGGCTAATAATCAGGCATATCTATTCGCTGGTCAAGCAGCGCAGTTTGTTGGCATGGGAGAACAACTCAATGCGGAGTATCAAGAGGTATTTGATAAAGCAAATGACTTGTTGGGATTCGACTTGAGAAAAGTCATGCTCGAAGGCCCAGAGGAAGCGCTTAAACAAACTATTAACACCCAGCCAGCGGTGTTCTTGCACAGTTATCTGGTTTGGTCGAAGTATCACGCTGATCATCCAGTGCCCTCCGCACTCGCCGGTCATTCTCTCGGTGAGTTGACTGCACTAGTAGTTGGAGGTGTAATCAGCTTTGAAGATGGACTGTCATTAGTTAAAAGTAGAGCAGAGGCTATGCAGGCGGCTTGTGAGCAGAACCCAAGTACTATGGCAGCAATCTTGGGTATGGACGATGAGGTCGTAGAGAAGATTTGTGGAGATATTTCAGAAGTTGTAGTACCAGCTAATTACAATTGTCCTGGTCAATTGGTTATCTCTGGCTCCAAAGAAGGTATAGTCAAAGCAATCGCTGTCTGCCAAGAGCAAGGTGCTCGCAGGGCATTGGAGATTAGCGTCGGAGGGGCATTTCATAGTCCACTCATGGAACCAGCTGTAGAGCCATTCGCCAGCGCAGTAGAAGCTATTAGCTTTAATGATGCAAAGATTCCTATCTATCAAAATGTAACAGCTCAAGCTGTCACAAGTGGAGATGAGATAAAACGAAATATAATCGATCAGGTGACCAGTCCAGTTAGATGGACTCAAACGATTCAAAACATGATCGGTGATGGCATCGAACAATTTGTAGAAATAGGAGGTAAAGGGCGTATTTTACAAGGTATGGTGCGCAAGGTCTCTCGAGATGTCGAAACAGAAGTTTGGAAAGAAGTATGAAAGGAATCCCGATAAAAAAAGGAACTGTTCTTTTAGCTCAACCATTTATGGAAGATTCCAATTTTGGTAGGGCTGCCGTACTTATTACCGATCATCATGAAACTGAAGGCACCGTTGGTTTTATCCTTAACAAGCGACTCAATACTAAAATCAATACCTTAATTAAGGATTTTCCAGAGATAGATGCTCAGGTCTATGTTGGCGGACCCGTGGCTCATGATACCTTACATTATATACACGATCGCGGCGAAATCCTAGATAATAGCATTCCTATAGTCAATGGTGTGTACTGGGGCGGAGACTACGATAAGCTCAAGTTCTTGATCGAATCCAAGCTGATCGAATCGCATAATATAAAGTTCTTCCTCGGATATAGTGGTTGGTCTGCAGGGCAGTTGGATGATGAGTTGGAGTATGGGTCATGGATGATTTCACATATGGATGCCAACTATGCTTTTAGGAGTCGATCTGGAGATTTGTGGAAGATGATTACCAAAAACAAGGGTGGACATTATACCGTCATCGCCGAAATGCCCAAGTCTAATTTGCTTAACTAGACTCGTGCATTAAGATTCTTGCGCATCTGATTAAGAGTTGCCCTAATGTCCTTGGGTGGTTCTGCTGTAAATGATACCTTTTCTCCTGTAGTAGGATGTATAAGCTCTATCATATGTGCATGTAGCGAGCATCTGCTTATCAGTGGTCGTTCTTGTTCTGGACGCTTCCTCAATCGCTTAATTGAAGAGAGGTAAAAAGCCTCCGCCATGCCATACTTGCTATCCACTAATAATGGTGCGCCTACGTGTTTAAGATGCACTCTGATCTGGTGCGTACGTCCGGTCAATATCTTCACCTTAAGGAGGGCGTAGTTTCTAAAAGTCTCAATCACTTCGTATTCAGT
>CAZDHV010000079.1:4141-9907 GCA_964505335.1 uncultured Saprospiraceae bacterium
ATAATCTTCCAGAGCGCTCCTATAGAGGAGTTAGTCATAAGCATTTTCCAATTGTTTCTGAAGTTCAGAAAGGTCTTATTGGGGCTGTTATAATTCAGTGTGCCACCACCAAGGTGATATACTGTGGACGCAGGGACTACCTTGAGTTTATAACCCAGTTTCTTCATCCTCCAGCACAAATCTATTTCTTCCATATGTGCGAAATATGACTCGTCGAGACCTTCAAGCTTTTTATAGAGAGATGTCCGCATCACCATTGCCGCTCCGGAAGTCCAAAACACCTCTTCAGTTGTGTTATGCTGGCCTTCATCCTTTTCGACGTGATCGAAGATTCTTCCTCGACAAAACGGGAATCCATAGCTATCTATGTAACCACCCGAGGCCCCAGCATATTCAAAATACTCGGGAGATTTATCAGCCAAAATTTTAGGTTGGACCGCAGATACATCTGACTCGTTTTCTAACAACTCTATTAATGGTTCAAGCCATCCTTCGGTCCCTCGTATATCCGAATTAACCAGTGCTACATACTTGTTAGAGATATTCTTCAGACCTTCGTTATAGCCACCAGCGAAGCCAAAATTTTCACCAAGTTCGATGAGTTGAACATTTGGATACTCTTTGCGCATGAACGCCACACTATCATCTGTTGACGCATTGTCAATCACCGTCAACTCAAAGTCCGTTGAGGCACTCTTCAGTAAGGTTGGAAGGTAGTTGGCGAGGTGATGAGCACCATTGTAATTGAGGACCGCAACATTGCACTTGGATTGATTTGGATAGTTTCGTTTATCGAAGTAGTTGAGGCATTCTATCTTATCCTGGTCGATATTGAAAATCAACTCCTCCTTACTCTCAAAAGTCTGATCAGGTCTGACGAAATGGAGCAGGGTGATTTCGAGTGTATCCTCATAAAACTGATAATCGAACTGGTGAAAGATATTCATCTCTACACTGAGCCGATGTTCTGACTGCAATGTTTTCCCTTCGCCGATATATACCATCCCTTGATACACCTCCTTATTGAGTACGCATTCAGCAGCATAGGTTCCAAGACGTGGAATAAGCTTATCCTTAGACTTGATATCTATATTGGCTGTAGGGTATCCCAATTCTCCAGCAAGCTTGAGTCCTTTGGTAATGACACCACTTAGAATATATGGATGTGATAGCTGTTGATTGGCCTCATCGATATTGCCTGAAACCAGATTAGTTCTGATCTTGGATGAGCTCACTCTGAGGTCGTCAATCTGCTGTTCGGGAATTTCAGTTAGCTCAAAATGACCAGCCTCTTCATACTCCTTCAAGAAATTAAAATTGCCCCCACGATTCAAACCAAATTTGTGATCATAACCAATAATCACATGAGCAGCTCTGATCTTATCGATAATTATTTTCTCTACATATTCAGAAGGGCTGATCTGCGAGAAAGCAATATTAAAGGGTACGATGATCAAGTGATCAAGCCCAGTCTCACTGAGTAGCTTTATTTTTTCATCTAAAGTTGTGAGTAACCGAAGACTATCATCATTAGGGTAGACAACCTGACGAGGATGAGGATCGAAGGTCATGAGTACACTTTCACCCTGTGTATTCTTGGCTTTCTGAATGACTTGACTAATTATGGTACGGTGTCCATGATGGACACCATCAAACGTACCAATGGTCAGCACCGCACCAGTAAAAGCTGGTAAATGATCTAAGCCTCGATGTACCTTCAATATTGAACCAGATTATTGTGCAAATAACGCCTATTCCCAGCTTTTCCTTTGGTTCCCACGCCGATTTTATTCGCGACCAATACGGTCTTCAGTGTCTTCTTATGATAATCAATCCGAATCAAGGCTAAACAACTTCACTTGATTACATTTGTTCTTCAATTATGATTGATAATAATAAGGTCGTAGATATCCTGCGAAACATCAAAGATCCTAACACGGGTCTTGATATCGTAAGTGCTAAGCGCGTCAGAGATCTTAAGATCGAGGATAAGCAGATATTCTTTGCATTGGAAGTCAATGACTTGCCTCAAGAAGCAAAGTTTGCTATTAATGCAGAGTGCTATGCCTTGCTTAAAGATGAGTTTAAGGAGGTAGAAGTACACATACATTTTGCTAAAAGCCAGGGAGGGAATAAGACAATCCTTCCTCAAGTAAAAAATGTTATCGCTGTTGCCTCTGGTAAAGGAGGTGTAGGCAAATCTACTGTCTCTGCTAATCTCGCAGTATCACTAGCAAAGAAAGGACATAAGGTCGGGCTCCTGGATGCGGATCTTTATGGGCCTAGTATGCCGACTATGTTTGAGCTCGTTGGTGCTAAGCCAAAAGTGCAAAACGTATATGGCAAGCCAAAACTTATTCCGATTGAAAAATATGGAGTTCACCTTATCTCGATCGGCTTTATAGTAGATCCAGAGCAAGCGGTGGTACTAAGAGGACCACGATTAAGTGGTGTGATCAAGCAATTCATCAATGAGTGTATTTGGCCAGAGCTGGATTATCTAATCATTGATCTTCCTCCTGGCACTGGAGATATTCAGTTGACCTTAGTACAATCCATTCCGATCACTGGTGCGGTCATAGTTACAACACCTCAGGATGTTGCAGTAGCCGATGCTGTTAAAGCTTCTAACATGTTTAAACTGGATTCGGTTAACATCCCTATCATCGGTATTGTAGAAAATATGGCGTGGTTTACACCTACAGAATTACCTGATAATAAGTATTACATATTTGGTAAAGGAGGAGCGAAGAAGCTCGCTAAGAAGTATATGAGTGAGGTTATCGCTCAGATTCCATTGATCCAAGCTGTCAGAGAGGCAGGAGATGAGGGGAAACCAGCTGCCCTAGGTGAAGATGCTCAATTATCATCAACATTTGATAAGATGGCTGACAAATTTTTACAACAGGTGAAACTCAGACATGAGTTGTATCAGCCGACTCAAAGAGTAGAAATAAAAACCCAATAATCTGCCATGAAGAGAAGTGCATTAGTAGCACAAATAAAGGCCAAGAAATCTATGCTTAGTGTTGGTCTTGATACGGATATAAAGCGAGTGCCTAAATATATTGTCGATAATTACGACGATCCCATTTATGAATTTAATAGGAGGATAATAGAGAAGACTAAGGACATCTGTGTTGCGTATAAATTTAATATCGCATTCTACGAGTCTCTGGGAAGCGCAGGGTGGCAGAGTTTAGAGAAGAGCATGGCATTGATACCAGATGAAATCTTCACCATTGCAGATGCGAAGCGTGGGGATATAGGTAATACATCAATGTTATATGCCCGCACCTTTTTTGAGACCTATAATTTTGATTCCATAACAGTGTCGCCATATATGGGCAGCGATTCTCTTGAGCCTTTTTACGGCTATGAGGACAAGTGGGTGATCATATTAGGACTCACTTCCAATAAGGGGAGTAATGACTTTCAAATGCAGACTCTATCCGATGGACGCAAGGTTTATCAACAAGTGATCGAGCGCTGTAAGGATTTCGGCACGAGTGGTAATACGATGTTTGTTGTAGGAGCTACACAGCCTGATTACCTCAAGTCTATTCGAGATATAGCACCTGATCACTTTTTCTTGATGCCTGGTATTGGTAAGCAAGGTGGTAACCTCGAGTTGTCTTTGCAGTATGGTGCTAATGAGGATTATGGCCTTCTTATTAACTCTTCTCGGGGTATTATATATGCATCATCAGATGCCGAAGATTTCGATCAAGCTGCTAGGATTGAAGCTGCTAAGTTAAACTCAAGTATCGAGGAGTTCATCGAATTCTAATAACTACTTATTTTCGCCACTTTTTTATAATAATACGATATGAATACGACTGAAGATTTTTCTACTTATGTAGGTCAAGTTGAGGCTAAATCAGGATATCAAAAACCAATAGCATTTGCATTAGGGCTCCGAAGAAAACGAGGGGAGACTACTCTGGATGTATTTTATCCTCACATCAATTATGAGTCTTCATATGGCACCGCTGCCGTCATTGCAGATGTATCTAGCAAATCGAGCTATGGCGAAAATGGTTATGTCGTATTATCACCAAATCAAATCAGTGATGCACTCGACAAGTTTGCTCCATTTAAGGGAGATGGCAAGAAGCATGATAATATTGATGTACTTAATGCTCTGAGTGTCAAAAGTAATAGCTCGAATAGCTATTCTGACACAGATGTGATCGCTTACTTCATGTATGATACAAGTACTGCTGTCGAAACTCCAGAAGAAGGATACTTTAAGACCCAATGCATCAGCCAGCTCAAAGTAAAGCCCCATCAGATCAATTGTGGTGGCATATTTGGGAAGATGAACAATATTGCTTGGACCAATCAAGGTCCAATATTACCTGAAGATCTTGCTCAAGTTAAGATCAGCGCTACACTACGTGGAGATGAACTTGTAGTGAGCCATGTAGATAAATTTCCATATATGGTCAATTACTACATCCCTCATGGAGTACGGGTTGTGTCAGGATCACAGGTGAGGCTCGGGGCACATCTAAGTTCAGGTACGACGGTTATGCCTGCAGGGTACGTCAATTTCAATGCTGGAACATTGGGAAGTGCAATGATCGAGGGTCGGGTATCAGGTGGTGTAGTAGTAGGTAATCAATCTGATATCGGTGGGGGAGCCTCCATTATGGGCACGCTCTCAGGCGGCAACAAAAATGTAATCTCCATAGGTGAAAATTGCCTACTTGGAGCAAATGCGGGAACCGGTATATCATTAGGTGATGGATGTACTGTTGCGGCAGGTGTATATATTACCTCTGCGGCTAAGGTGTCGCTCTATAATAAAGACAAGCAACCAGTGAATATCAACGGTGACTTGGTAGCCGACGGTGAGAATGTGGTTAAAGGTGCAGAGTTGGATGGCAGATCGTATATGTTATACTACAATGATTCGATGTCCGGAAAGCTCATCGGCCGCCCGAATACAAAGACCATTGAACTCAATGAATCTCTACACGCATAGATTTAGAGTGTAATAGTCTGAAGCTTATTCTTAGAACTATAGGTTTTGATGATGCCATTGGCTTCGGGGTAGAAGAATTCATGTGTCAAATAAGATTGCCACTCCTCTTTGCTGAGTATGACCTCTTCTTGAGGGAAGAATCCTATGCCTCTAAAACGGCCGTCTTGAATTAGCGCAAATCCTTTCTCGAGAGGATCACGGCCGTTGGTGATAATGACGAAGTCGGTGTCAAAATCATTCTTTAAACCATCGAGCAGGGACTCTATATAGGAGATTTGGTCTCCAAAAAATTGAGTGCAGGCGCCATCACAAGAACAGAGTAAATTTTTACTTCTAAGTCGGGCATATTTAGAGCAAATGTCATTTTCAATAATTAGGTTTTGGAGGAAGCTGTCCCCGCTTAGCTTCGATCCAAATTGCTTAATCTTCTCATACTTGAGGTCGTTCCGCTTATTGTTCCGAGTGATGAGCAGGCGAGGTTTCTCAGGAAGTGCCGCTGGATTGTGATATAAGGCATATGGATAATGATTGCGTCTCATGGCCTTGTTGAGCTCAGGACTCAAGGTTTTTATTTCATGAAGTTCGAGCAATAAGGCTATGAGTTCATGTCCAGTCTCTTCGTGATGCACGTGATGGACTTGATTAGCAATATTAACAGCCTTTCGGCTGAGTTTGCGGAAATGCTGGAAGAGTCTCTTTTTGATGTTTTTAGCTTTGCCTACATATATGATCCTTTTATGAATATTGCTGAGGTAGTAGACACCAGGCGTTTCTGG
>CAZDHV010000079.1:10007-13125 GCA_964505335.1 uncultured Saprospiraceae bacterium
CCTAAGGTCTTGAATTCCTGTTTTATAAATCCATAGTCAAACTTGACATTGTGAGCGACGAAGACACAGCGGTCCATAATCTCGACGATGTTTTTGGCAATCTCGTAGAACTTAGGGGCGTCCGCAACCATCTCATCATTTATACCCGTGATACGAGTAATAGAATGAGGTATTGAACGTTCAGGATGTACAAGGGATTGAAATTCATCAATGATGGAATTACCATCAGTTACGATGATGGCGATCTCAATAATTCTATCTCTGTTATATAGACCACCTGTAGTTTCGATATCTGTTATCGCATATTTTTTCAAGCTACAATAGCTACTATGCTGCTAAAGTATTACATATTCGGGGCATTGTGTTTTCTACAATGTTTCTCAACTGACACGGAGCCTCCAACTCCAACACAGGACAATCAAATTGTGGTAGGCGCTCAGCGTACAGATCAATATATTCATACCCTTAGAGGAAAGAAAGTCGGTACAGTAGTAAATCATACAAGTATGATCGGTTCCGATCATCTCGTTGATTATCTCATTGATCAAGACATTGAAGTTACGGCCATATTTGCCCCGGAACATGGATTTAAGGGTGGGGCAGATGCCGGTGCCGAGATAGAAAACGGAATGTATAAATCAACTATCCCATTGTATTCTCTTTATGGAAAGACAAAGAAACCTTCCAAGGAAATGCTCGATGGATTGGATGTTATTGTTTTTGATATTCAAGACGTAGGAGCCCGTTTTTATACCTACTTATCGACGCTCCATTATGCGATGGAAGCGGCAGCTGAGTCCAATATTCCGGTTGTAGTATTAGACAGACCCAATCCTAATGGGCATCTAATAGATGGGCCAATCATGGAAGAAGAATATATGTCTTTCGTGGGCTTACATCCTGTACCCATTGTATATGGGATGACGATCGGGGAGTACGCTTATATGATCAATGGTGAGGGTTGGTTAGCCAACGGAGTTCAGGCTGATCTTTCGGTTATTCCTTGTCAGTATTATCAACACGACTCCTATTATGAGTTGCCTATAGCGCCCTCACCTAATCTACCTAATATTCAGTCCATACTTCACTATCCCTCATTATGCTTATTTGAAGGGACGACTGTTTCGGTAGGCCGGGGCACTACTCAACAATTCCAGATTTATGGCCATCCTAAGATGGCTGGCGAATACACATTCATGCCGCAATCTCGTTCAGGAGCTAAGTATCCCAAGCATGAAAACGTACGATGCCAAGGAGTGAACCTATCAAATTTGGACAGTCGAGAACTCAAGAAAAAGTCGCAGTTGGACTTTTCTTATCTGCTCGACGCATATACAAAGCTTGATGAGCGTCAAGTATCATTTTTCACTGAGAATAACTTCTTTGAGAAATTGGCTGGTACTGCCGCCTTGAGATCACAAATCACAGAAGGTTTATCTGAGGAGGAAATCAGAGCGTCTTGGGAGGAAGGCTTGGGAGAATTTAAAATAGTCCGAGAGAAGTATCTGATTTATTAACAAAAACTAAGACGAGTTCTTGTCAACTAAAAAGGCCACACAATAAGTGCGGCCTTTGTAATATTTCTGATTGGAAAGATGCTATTGCCTTCCTCCTTCAAAAAAGGCTATAAAGTTTAGTTCAGAGTTGAGCTTAAGACCTTTTTTACGGGCATATTCTTGCATTGCATATAGCTCAGAATCTGGGATGAGTGGGAAAATGTCTTTTTTCTTCAATTTCACCTTTACAATCTGATCATCTCCATGTTTGATGAAATAGTTAGTTCTTGGCGTGAACTTCGAGGGCGTCTTGGAAAATCCATTGTTAGATCCTTCTCGAAGAGTAACATAATTATCTTTGAAAAAAACCATATCTCCATCGTCGTAGAGAACTTGATAAAATTTACTAGGCTCATCTTCATTTGCTTTTTTGAAAACTAGCTCTTCACCTTCATGTGATAATATGATCTCTTTGTAGAATCTACCGTCTAATGCAATCTTCTCACCATTCGGCTTAGTTGCAATAATCTCATTCGCATACATATCAATATTGATAGGAACGTCATTTATGACAGAATCGTCATTAAATACTACGGTACCATTAAGAGGTTCTGAATTCAAAAATGGTGAACCCTGAATTTCCTGATAACTCAAAGCGGAAGTAGTCTGATATGAGTTACTATTAGAGAAATTCACCACACTCGAATTAGTAAAAACTGCAGAGCTTGTACTTATATTCGAGACTGCTGGAATAGAAGTGGTAGTAGAACTTGATCCATAAGATGGGCATTGCGCCATCGCAAAGGATACGCCAAAAAACATGGCAAAAATTGGGAGTATTATTTTCATAAAGATTTTATTTAAGCTTAATATAGGAATAATCGAACAATTATCTTTTTTCGATTGGAAAAAATGAAGAAGTCAATGGAAAAGTGGCCAAATAAAAATGTAGATAGGTTAAGGTCACTTAGAACCGATATCTCAGTTGAGCCTTAAGTTGAGTCTGAGTGCTCCCCATAATCTCGTTGTTACTCGATGATATCGTCTCGCGCCCATCAAGGAAATTTGTCTGACTTAGTCTCGCCTCAACTATTAACCCTGAACGAGTTCTATAACTTGCCCTCAGGTAATATCGTAGCCCCGTACCACTGAAGAATGGTATACTGAATTCATAACGTAGATCTGATTCATAGGCCCATATACGAGCATCAAAATCCGAGATATTGAAATACATGAATCTTCCAGCCAACTTAAGCGGACTGTCACTATTATCATAGAGCACATCCTGATAGGCAAGTAGCCCAGTTTCAAGATTGGACTCTTGAGTAAACCAACTCCCTTCTACACGTGTCCTTAATTCAAGATTCGGATTTATTATTTCATTGAGTTGTATTCTAGCACGATGGATCTGCGTATCGACAACCCTATCGATGTTACTATTTATCGAACTATTTTCTTGGTTGCGCTCATATCTATATTGCCAGAACAGCGTGCGTTTGCGCCTCTTGTTATATACTGCCCTGACAAGATATTCAGTGCCATCGCTGGGTGCATCAACTAAGAATCTAAGCCATGGATGCTTGTAGAAGTCTGCATAAGCGTTAATCTTCCAAGGTTTCGAA
>CAZDHV010000080.1:0-13058 GCA_964505335.1 uncultured Saprospiraceae bacterium
AACTTGAAGATTGCGGGTCGGATGTCATCGATGTCAATATATTCTACGAAACAACTGACGCTTTTGGTGAGCGCGTAATAATAGATAATGGCTCAAGTACATTGATTCCATCGATAACGATGGGTTCTACTGAAGCCGATTTTGAAGTGGTCTATGTATTTACTGACGAATGTGAGAATGTGTCAACCGATACGATAATTGTAACAATAATGGATGATCAACCGCCTGTAGCGGTTTGTGATCAGAGTACTTCCATTTCGATAGCTGGAAACGGTATGGCACAGGTGAGGGCTTTGACCTTTGATGATCTCAGTGTAGACAACTGCGGTATCGCTTCATATACGGCAAGAAAACTTGACGGTGTCTGCTCTGTCGGTGAGGACTTCAATGAATTGATTTTCTTCTGTTGTGAGGAAGTTGGACAGACTATAACAGTAGAATTTAGAGTAACAGATATTGCTGGCAATTCTAATACTTGTCATGTCACGGTTCAGGTCTTTGACAAGTTCACACCGCTTATCGTATGTCCTGATGATATAACTATTGACTGTGCATTAGATCCACTGGATTTGGACGTGACGGGTGCTGCACAAGCGATCGATAACTGTTCTGTTGACAGCTTATTCTTTACAGATGTCACGAATCTTGATGCCTGTGGTAAGGGGACTATAGATCGCACATGGACAGCGATTGACAGAGGTGGCCAAGTGGTGACCTGTGATCAAACGATCACCATAGTGTCTGAACAGCCTTTTGAAATTACTCCAGAGCAGTTTCCCGCCGACACGGTGATTATAGGATGTTTTACAACTGTTGACCCAGAGTTTACGGGTAGTCCAATGTTGTCTGATGATGGTTGTTCTGATGTAGTAGCGAGCTATGAGGATACTTACTTTACAGATATCAACAATGGATGTTTTAAGATTATTAGAGAATGGGTGGTTATAGACTGGTGTCAGTTTAGCACCGACATGCCTGATCAAGGATATTGGACTAAGGGGCAAGCGATTACTGTTGCGAATGAATCTGCACCAGAGTTCATTAATTTCCCTACAGATACGACACTATGCTTAACAGGTGCTGCATGTATCGATCAATTCATATTATCTGTTGAGGCAGTAGATGACTGTACGCCTGTTGAAGACTTAGATTGGTTCCATCAGATCAGAACCACTGGAGATAATGCCGAGGTATTAAGAACATCGACATCTCCAATATTGAATACCACACTGGAAGCTGGACTCTTTGAAGTCATATTCTCAGTTTCTGATGGTTGTGATAATATTAATACAGACACAATTAGCTTGACGATCCGAGATTGTCAAGCACCTACAATAGCTTGTCCTACCGTAGAAGGCGCTGCAGTACTTGGTGATAATGGAGAAGCAATCGTTTCTATTGAGGATTTTGAAGTCACTGTAGATGACAATTGTACAGCAACTGAAGATCTTATCTTGTCTTTTTCGGCAGAAGAGGAGATTAGCAATCTAATATTCAACTGTCAGGATATCACGGATGGTCGCTCAGAGCAGCGATTAGTTACCATCTATGTATTAGATGAAGCGGGCAATGTAGGAGAATGCGAAGCCCCACTGGAAATCTTTGACAATGGTGATAACCTTTGTGAGGATGTATTTACGGGACTTAGTCTTACAGGATCTGTATTCACAGAAGAGCTTGCAGGAACTGATAATGTGAGTGTTGTACTTATGGCCAATGCTACGGCAGAGGCCTCACAGCTTACCGACGTATCAGGAGAGTTCATGTTTAATGATCTTCAAGCTGATCGATCGTATACCTTGCAGATGCAACGAGAATCTCGATTTGATGATGGACTTACAACTCTGGACCTATTACTGATGCAGAGACATATCCTAGGATTAGGCTTGCTCGATACGCCGTATAAGATCATAGCTGGAGACATCGATGGAAATGGAAGAATAACCACAGGGGATCTCGTCAAAATGAGAAGAGTAATCTTAGGTGTGGATAACAGTTTTGGAGAGGATCAGGCGAATTGGATGTTTATTCCAGCTGATCATCAGTTCACTAATCCATATGTGCCGTTCCCGCTACCTGAATCAATAACTGTAGAATCTAATGGTGCTGATGCGGTCAATATTGAGGTCATCTCAGTTAAGCTGGGTGATGTCAATGGATCAAATGAAGTGAGTAGCAGATTAAAAGCGAAGGTGAGAAGTACGGTGAACCATAGGTTATCAGTAGGTAATAAGATTCATTCATTAGGCTCCAAGACGTATGATCTGCCGATATATGCAGATGATACGGACCTATTAGCCTTACAATTCGGCATACGATTAGCCGATCAAGTTGATGACTTCGTAGAGCTGTGGTCTGATCAAATAACAATAAGCAATGATGATTACATTATCGATGGTCTCGAGCTTAAGATGGCTTGGACTAGTGGTGATGTCGCGATAGATATTACTCAACCGCTATTCTATATTCGAATAGTGGGAGATCTGGAGTCGAGTGAACTTCCTTTCGAAAAGTCTGAGATGTTGAGTGCTTGGATTGATAGAAGCTTGGTTGAGCAAGATGTAGATTTCGTAAGAGATGAGAATAGAATCATCCACGACAGAAAACCAGCAATGACTTTAGTATCTGTTGCGCCTAATCCAATTGTTAATAGCAGCAAGGTTACTATTGAATTAGAAACAGCACAGGACGTGACATGGTCTCTAATTAATGCTAATGGTCAAGTCATCAGTAAGCAACAACAATACTTCAATTCAGGCACGAACTATATCCAGTTGAACAATACCGACTTTGGCGATCACCAGGGCGTGATATTCCTTCATATCAATACCCAGGACCAAGAGATAACCGAGCGCTTGATCAGGATCGGTAATTAAGAACTCTTCCTATAGGTGTATGTGCCTCCTGAGTAGACTATAAACTATATCAGGTCCGTTATTTTTCTGCACGAGCAAGGCTAAGCATGAAAAATCTCTATCAAACTCTATTCCTCATCCTAGTTGTTCTTTTATGCTTGTCGAGCTGCAGAATTGTGAAATTAGGGCAATTTCAATTCTCTAAAAACCATCAAAGACCCAAGCAAAAAACGGTTGATGTAGCTAATGATCAAGCCAATACATTTCGCTTTATTAAAGATGAGAACCAATATCATGAATATATATCTAACATCATGTTTATACCCAACTGGGTAGAGCAACGTACATACGAGTTGTCTGATTATTTAGATGAAGAGACGAAGACAACGGCTTTTGCTGTAATTCGTAATGACACCATACTATTTGAGGAGTATTATGAAGGTTATGATGAGGATTCCTTGCTGCCATCTTGGTCTATGGCTAAGTCTTTTGTGAGTGCTCTTGTCGGTATAGCAATCTCAGAAGGACATATACAAAAATCAGATAAAGTCACTGATTACTTGCCTCAACTCGGTGAATATCATCGTTTTTGGAATAAACTTACAGTTGAGCATTTATTGAATATGCGCTCAGGGATAGATTTTGATGAAGAAAATTATAGTAATCCATTTTCAGGAATAGCAGACTTATATGTTTCAAAGGATTTTACGAAGCTCTTAAGAGACGTAACATTTAAGCATGAGCCCGGTGCTCTACACTATTATAGTAGTCTGGATACAGAAATTCTAACATTAGTATTAGAGCAAGCCATTAAAATCCCTCTTGCACAATATTTACAAGAAAAATTGTGGATACCTATGGGTATGGAGTCTAAAGCCACATGGGCCGTAGATAGTCGAAAGGCTAATCATACCAAAGGCTTTTGTTGTCTGAATGTAACTCTTAGAGATTATGCTAAGTTCGCTCGGTTATTTATGAATCGTGGAAACTGGGAGGGGACTCAGTTGATCGATGAAGAATGGGTATTAGAGAGTATGACACCGAATTTGGAAAATAGTTGTTATCAAAATCAATGGTACAGTCAAGTAGGCTATGAAACGGAAGTAGATAGTTCAGGGGTTAGTCGGTTTGCAATATTTAAAGACTCTTTATCTGCCCAGGCTGCGATTGATAGGGATAAATACCAGATACCAGTCAAGCATTGGAACAAGGATGGAACATGGTTACTTAAAAGTTGCGGTCCTGAATTCCATACCTTAGGTATATTTGGACAAGAAATATCTATCAATCCCGAAAATGGATTAATCTTGATAAGATTAGGTAAAAAGTGGGATACTCCAATAAGTAATCTATTCTCGACAATCTCATTTCAATTGAATAAATCCACGGTTGTGAATCATGGAGATTAGTCGGTCTTGATTTATTCTCTCCTTAATCCTTCTCGATGATATGCGCTTTGGAATATCCAGAGTTCTTTACCACTTTAAGTGCTTCTTCAGCTTTAGCTCTCGAATTAAATTCTCCTAAGATATAGGTGATCTTTTTGGTATCTGGATTCTTTTCTTTTAGGATAAATCCGATTGGATATAGCTTCGGGAACAACTCTCTCGAATCTGTGCTTTCCTTGACAAAGATGTAAAACAGTCCGTCTGCTGAATTTGCAGCATCGTATTGTGTTAAACTATAGTCTGAAACTGGATTGACAGGTGAGGCATTGATGGAAATAAACAGGAGTAGACAGGCGGCAATTAAGGTTAAGGCTCTATACATATGAATCTTTAAGGTAATACGAGAGACGAATATAGAACTTCACCTTTAACTACCAAGAATTCATAGGTAGTTAAATATCACATTTTAGATATCATAATTGAGAGTTCAAGTGTCTATCTCCAGTCTATCACAAAGTTTTACAATTGACAAATGAGGCCTGGAATAAACTACAATTCAATAGCCCTTGGAGTATGGGAATGGTGAGTCACTTGATCAGACAAGAACAATTCTGAAATGGCTAATAGAGCTAAGAATGCTTTATACACTGAAAAAAAGTATAGTAAGCCAGTTTTATTACCATTTTGATTTCATGTTCTGGTGAGATCATACAAAATGAAGATCATCTCGCCCTGATGACCTTGTTAAACTAAGCCCCTTTAAATGCGGTGTAGCTAAGCTTGATCTTATCCTTGGTGGATTTCAAGTCTTTGATCAGATAGGGCTGTATCAGCTTTTCTTGATTGGACTTCACAGGCGAATTAAGAATGTCATTGCGATACTTGAAGAACAGATTTTGTTGTTGAGATACATAGTCTTCATGATCCTTGAGTCGCAGTAGTAGATCCTGATTCATGCTATCGACTTGGCTATCTGCACCTAGTTGATCGAGACTTGATTGATATAACTCCTCATCAATATCCATATAGACACTATTGCGCCCATAGGTCATCGCAGCATATGTGGTGGTTCCTGTGCCGCTAAATGGATCTAACACCGTGTCACCATACATAGAGTACATCAATAGCAAGCGCTTGGCCACTTCGACAGGGTAGGCTCCGCTGCGTGCTCTGTTCGCCTTGTTTTTAAGCTGTTGTCGGGTGCCTCTGATGTCATGCCATTGATCGCTGAACCATTGATTTCGCTCTTCCCAAAAGAATGCGCTCTGACGTCTGATGTCTTTTTCCTTCTCTGTGAATATGCGCTTACCTGCCTTTCTGAAAACAAGGATGTATTCATGCTCAAGGGTGATATATGCTCCTGCTGGAAGAACTCCCGAGCCCATAAACTTTGTGGGCGAGTTCGTCGGCTTATTCCAGATGATATAGGGCAGTATATCAAAGCCGATCTTCTTACAGGATTGCATAATACGGCTATGGTTGCTATACATCTCAAAGTGACCCTTGAGAGATCGGGTAGCGTTGCCAATATTAATTGCCATGAATCCTCCCGGAGCCAAGATGCGATAACACTCTGCCCAGCAATCGTCGAGCAGTTTGTGCATCTTTTCAAAAGCCTTATCACCCTCTCCTTTGTTGAGCGAGGTTTTAATGCCACGGTTATATTCGCCGAATATGTCATCCCACATCTCCACCATAGGGTAGGGCGGAGAGGTGACGATTAGCTGAACCTCATTATCTGCGATATCTAATGGGCCGAATGAGTTAGACAATAGAAAGCTATGGGAAGAACGCATTAATTTCATTAAGATTTAGACCAATTTGGCCGAATAAAATAGGTTAACATGCCAAGTCCTAATAATACCAATCCTTTGATGCTTTCCATTGGTCGCTCATAGAGTAAGAATATCAAGACGAACGTGCTGAACAGTACATAGATGATCTGCAGAACCCTACCAAAAGGACTTCTGAAAGCGCCTTCTTTGGGCTTGATATAGAACGAAGCTATGATTGTTACTGTGCTCACGAGTTGCAATAGAAATCCAGCATAAAGCATCACTTGTTCCAATGAAAAGCAAACTGTCATAAGTACACTTATTAATGTTTGCCACCATATCGCTCTAATTGGCATGCCTTTATCAGAGGTGTTAGAGAGCCAACACCACAGCGGATGCTCCTTGGCCATAGCATTGATTATTCTTGATCCGACCCATACATAGCTGCTCATCGTGGCGATCAATTGTAAGGCAATGCAGATGCTGATAATCAGCACACCCTGCTCACCCAAAATATTGTAAAATGAAATCGTAGTGACTTCGGCCTGACCAGCCAACTGTGAGAGGCTGGCATGCTTGAGCATGACAAGTTGCAATAACACATAGGTTATAGTAACCACAAGAGTACCGATAATTAGAGCTCGAGGCAGATTGCGACGTGGCTCATGAATCTCCTCGGTGATATATGCTGCTTGGTTCCAGCCCTGATACGCATAAGATACATACACTAAGGAAATGGCGAATCCTGGCTTCCAGAGATCAGAGGTCCAATTAGCATTGAATTCAAGTGCCGTATCTACATATGCCGCAGACATCACTCCAATAATAATGAGGATAATGACGAAGAGTACCTTGAACAAACTGGAGTAATCCTGAAATCGTCCGCTCATCTTCAAGTTAAAAGAATGGACCGTAGAGAGTATCATAATTATACCGATACCAATCCAGTTTCCATAAGCCCCTAAGCCAAGTGGCTCCGATAGATATGCAGTCATGGCCAGCGCTGCTATTGCTATTGGCGCCGAGAATCCAACCGTCATAGACGTTAAGGCATAGAGATACCCCCATATTGGATGAAAGATTCTCGATAGAAATATATAGTCTCCCCCCGATTCCTTAAAGTGAGTGCCCAGCTCTGCATAGGTGAATGCCCCAATCAAGGCGATAAAGCCACCTATGACCCAGAGTGCGATTATACTCCAGGTATTAGTAATGTCGCTGAGTTGATAGCCCAATGAGGTGAATACACCTGTTCCAATCATGCTACTCACGACGAGTGCCATAGCGGTAGATGGTCCAATCTTATATCCTGTAGTCTTGCTCAACGGTTTATTCTCTATGACAATAATAGAAAAAGGCTTTTCGGATCAAACCGAAAAGCCTTTATTTTAATTAAATGCAATTCCAAAAAGGGCAGAATTAATAACTGCCTTTGAGTTCTACTCTTCTATTCTGTGCTCGTCCTGCACTTGTATCATTAGTGGCTACAGGTGTTGTCTCTCCATAACCAACTGCTCGTAATCGAGAAGCGCTAATACCTTTGCCCATGAGGTATGTCTGAACGGCCTGAGCTCTTGAAGAAGAAAGCTCTAAGTTTCTTGCGTCATTACCTTGAGAATCTGTGTGACCTTCAATAGACACATTCAAGTTCGGATACTGATTCATGATCCCAGCAACTTCATCAAGGATGCCGTAAGATTCTGTTGTTATTACTCCTGAGCCAGAAGTAAAGTTGATTCCTCTGAGTGCTCTTGTGAATACTTCTGTCGCAGCAGATGGTACTGTTCTTGCACAACCATCAGCTCCTACGATACCTCCAATGTTAGGACACTTATCATCTTTATCTACCACACCATCACCATCGCTATCAGGGCATCCGTTGACATCACCTGCAATGTTAGGACATGCATCTTCATCGTCGTTGACACCGTCACCATCACTATCGGATGCACAACCATTAGCAGCATCACCAGCTACAGTAGGGCAATCATCATCTTTGTCTGCAACGCCATCGCCATCGCTATCAGGACAACCTCCTAATCTGCCAGCGGCGTTAGGGCAATTATCATCTTTATCTGCGAGGCCATCACCGTCACTATCAGGACAACCGTTTAGTGAACCTGCTGCGTTAGGACAGTTATCATCTTTGTCAGCTACACCATCACCGTCACTGTCAGGACAGCCATCTACAGTGCCTGCAGTATTAGGACAGTCGTCGTCCTTATCGAGTACTCCGTCACTATCACTATCAGGACATCCCCCGTTAGCAGCAAGACCAGCGTGCGCAGGACAGTTGTCAAGGCTGTTGACAATGCCGTCACCATCAGTATCAGGACAACCATCAAAGTCCTTCAATCCTGGGATATTTGGACAAGAGTCTCTCTTATCTTTAACACCATCACCGTCGCTATCTGGTGCTCCTGCACCACTGCCAAAGTTATATCTCAATCCAGCTTGGCCGATCCATCGAGCACTATACGTACCTGATTGTACTATTGAGAAGGCATCTCCTGGATCTTGGAAGTTGAATTCTACAGGAGCGTCTATATCAGGTCGGTTAGACTGAATCAACGAGAAGGTGTTGCCTCCGACGAAATATCTCCTTCCCCAATTGCTGTTCAAGAGATTCGTAAAGTTGAAAATATCAAGCGTAAATTGAAACTGGTGACCATTAATCGTAAAGTCCTGAGCAATCTTTAAATCAACCACATGCTCAAATGGTGTTCTTGATTGATTAGCCTCAGCAAAATCTCCTCGACGAGTACTGAGATAAGAATCATTCTCAATAAAAGCGTCTAAGTCTGCCCATTGCTCTGCAGCGCTTGCTCCGCCAGCTATATCAACGAGGTTGATATCCGCAGGTGAGGCAGGTACGAAGATTAAGTCACTAACTCCTGACTCCTGAGCGACATCTGAAATTTCATTGTTATACACATAAGAGAATGGTGATCCAGACTTGCCGGTATAGAATAGTGATACTGAAGTAGCTGCAGCTGGTGCCCAGTTAAATTTATGACTTAAGAATGCTGTGATTCTTGAGCCTGCTGCAAATGTTGATCTAGTTCTTGAAGGATTATTATTTCCTTGTACCGATAGGATATTTTGCCAGTTCGTGTTATTGATAAATCCTCTGCCATCTACAACTGCCTCAGCATCTGTGAATGAATAGGCTGCATTGAAGTAAGTACCGGAATTAAATGACTTAGACAATTGAGCCGTAAAGTTCCACGTGAACCCTTCACTCGTATTACTCACTAATGTGATATTCGTATAAGTCGGATCCAATCTTTCATCAAAGTTGAATATTGGACGGTTATCTGCTCCTCCCAGAGTGCCTATAGGATCAGGGTCGACATTGAGCTGTTGTACCAGCTGGTTGTTGAGAGTCTTCGTGTAGGTGAATTCGCCAGTTGCATCCCATCCTTTGCCCAGTTTCTTATCTAATGCTAAACTTGCTCTTAATATCTGCGGGTACTTAAAGTCCTCAGCGAATAAATCTACATCACCAGTAGGGCTGGCATCTGAAGTCAGATTCGCAAGCCATTCTTCTTCAGTAGTGTAAATTGGAATGCCGCCAGACACTGTAAATGCACTGTTCAGTCCATTACGGATGAACTGTCCTCCTGGCCATACCCATGGCACTCGACTGGTGAAGATTCCTACACCACCTCTAAGTTGTGTTGTCTTATCTCCATTCACATCATAATTAAAGCCCACTCTCGGGCTCCACAATAATTGTGTGGATGGCGATTGACTGGCACGAGCTCCTTGTAGATCCCAGCCTGCAGCTTCAAGAATAGGAATCGTCTCGTTATTGAACTGTACATTGTCCAATGGTGGATCGTCACTAAATATTGGAATGTCCAAACGAATACCAAGAGTCAATTTGAAATCTTGATTAATCTGTATCTCATCTTGGCCATAAAATGCTAATTGAACAGCATTGAATGATGGTCCTAAATTAGTCGCATCATCACCGATACGAATCGGCTCTCCGTTACTTGATTGCTCATGTCCAAACAATAATAAATCAGGATTCTCATCATTCAAGAATCTATTTACTCCATCGAAGAAATAGGTGTATTCAGGTGTTGAGAATATCGTAAATAGATTCTCTATCGTGAAGAACTCATTGTGTGTACCAAAAGTCCAATTATGCTTCCCTTTGAATAAACTGAAGTTGTTCGTGATCGTGAAGATATCTTGGTTGACGATATTAGAATGAGAGAAGTTGTCTGTCCCTATCGTTATGCGACCATTACCATCAAATAGCTCAATCTGTGGGAACGGATCTCCTAATATATCTCTGTCATCCCTTACTGTTGTGCGTCCCAGGATTAAGTTATTAGAGATATTTGGTCCAAGTAAGCTTTTCAGTTCGAGAGCGGTAGAGTTAGTGATTGACGGGAATATATATCCTACATTATCAAAGACAACTCTGGACTCACTTGGAGCTGGGTGAATCTCCGTTGCACCTCTTACATAACTATGACGTGCTGTCAGTTTATGCTTGGCATTGATGTTATAATCGAGTTTTAATAGGAATTTCTCCCCATCTATCGTTTCACTATTATTTAGGAACCCTCCTGGCTCATAGCCATAATCGTCTCTTAATTTTTGCGCTACCGCCTCAATATCAGCTAAAGTGGCGTCACCTATATAATCTTCAGGTACAAATGGACGAGGCTCCTCATCTCTCTGTATCTCAGCATTAGCGAAGAAAAAGAGCTTATTCTTAATAAGCGGGCCTCCTAATCGAGCTCCAAAAGTCTGTGCTGTGAATGGTGCAAGTCTTGTTCGCTCTGCTCCTTCAGTATCGGTAGGAGTCCTTCCAGCAAGATTCTGATTTCTAAAGAAGTAATAGGCTGAACCGTCAAACTCATTAGTACCACTACGAGTGACGGCATTAATACCACCACCGGCGAAGCCACCAAGCGTAACATCGTAAGGCGCTAAGACTACCTGAATCTGCTCTATGGCATCAGGCTAATTGGGGAGATCCCTGCTTGGCCTCCATTAGTACCAGAGTTGGCAAGTCCAAAGACATCATTGTTAACAGCCCCATCAACGAATATTGAATTGAACCTGTTATTAACTCCGGCAAATGAGATTCCGCCACCATTTACAGCGCCATTGTTAGCAACATCGGCTTGGGGCGTGACTCTGAGGTAATCATTAAGCCCTCTATCTGCAGTAGGAAGAGATGCGATCAGTTCTTCGGAAACTTTGGTTTCAGATCCTGTACGGTTACCATCAAATAGTCCTCCTGAGGTAACTATAACTTCATCAAGGGTTACTGATGACTCTCGAAGTTCGAGATTAAATGTTTCAGTTTGGCCTAAGCCAAGAAATACATCGTTAATTGTCAGATCCTCATATCCTAAAAAAGAAATGACGATCTCATATGGTCCGCCTACATTGACATTATTGAGGGTAAAGTACCCTTCAACATTAGTTGTAGTGCCATATTCAAAACCTGTCGGTGTGTGAGTTGCTATCACGGCTGCGCCGATCAGAGACTCACCATTAGAAACTACTTGACCGTTGATCCTGGACGAAGTAGATCCTTGCGACCATGCAACTGTAGATCCCAATATTAGGATCATCGCACATAGCACAGTATTAATCATAGTTCTCATAACTAGTGTTTATGAAGTGAATTAGTTGAAAATGTTAGAAATAATTGAGCGCAGGAGTTTAGCCTTGTGAATAGTCGTGAAAATCTAATGGCACCAGTGCTTATGGTGCGAACGATCCTGATCCATTTGTGAAGTAGATTAAATGGGGAGCTTAGAATAGGCTCAGACAAATTTAGAATTGACATTCTAAGATTCATATAGGTTTTAACTCTGTCCTCAGTACTCTAGATAGTTTGTCCAGCAGACCTTGCAAATATGAACATTAATGTTTTATATCAAGAATAAACTTATATAAGTTACTCACATATGTTGATTACTCCATAATCTTAACTTGTGCTTGATAATTAAGGAACGTTGTGTTGATATTGACTCCAGTCAGAAGTGATCTCATTAACAACAGCACTGCCTACTAAATAGGCTGACTCCAACGAGGGTATATAGCCAGAATAGCCCTTGCCCGAGAGCTTTTCGCCAGCTAAACTCTCATATGCACTGATCTCTGGCCATTGCATAGTAAAGTTGGAACCTGTTCGCAATACCATAAGGCGATCAAGGTCTACCAGATCATTGGCTTCTAAGCGCTCCAAAGCATGCCAAGTGCCAATCTCCTCCATGGCAGAGGTAACAAAGTTGCCGTCTCCCTCAGTCCAATACTCGACCCAATCATTGGCCCAATCATTAAATAGCTCACCGTGCCAATACGTGCTAGCGGCAAGCTGAGTTCCGATCATCACTTTTGGCGACATCTCCTTAGCAGGGTATCCTGTGTAATTCAATCTCATGCCCTTCGTGCCCTCGGTATCGGGTAACTCGATTTCTTTAGTGAGATCATAGGCCCAATTAACTAAGGACTCTTTAAGTTTTAGCGCTACAACTGCTCGTTCCGCAGGCATAGGTAGCTCGTAGGGTTTAGTTTTACGCAAGGGTATGTAGCCAGTATCCCAACCTTCAGGTATTTCACGGGCATCGATCTCGTGACTCATGTCACCATCGATGATCCAGTCCGCCCATACCGCAGAACCGGTAGATGCATCGTACGGATCGACACCACTGATTCCTGCTACCAACCAATAGGCTTTGGTCAGATCAAATCGTGGATCCAGACCGAGTGCTTGTATGGATATGCCCGCCTTAATGTTGCCGATTCCAGTTACGATGCCCAAAACACCTTTTTCAGCATTGTACTTAAGGTCGCGATAACCTTGAGGAAAGGCTAAGGTCTGGTCTAAGGGAAGCTGATCAACCCAATACTGAAACTCACCAGGAGTATCACCTGTATCGTCTCCATTTTCGAACATACTCACCACCACCACTTTTATAGGAATCTTGTTCTCGATTGTAGGTTCTGGCGATGGTTTGCAAGAGCACAAACCAATGATGAAGAGTAATAGAACTTTAATT
>CAZDHV010000081.1:0-12817 GCA_964505335.1 uncultured Saprospiraceae bacterium
TTTATTGTCATGATGAAGTATGTGTACCTGTTGATAGTGCTGTTGTTGATCGTATCCTGTGGTGGTGATGAAGGAACTGGACCTACAACTCCTGTGGAGCCTATGGAAGATCTACCTAGGTTGCGTGTTAGTAATATGCAGACTTTGGAGACCACGCCGAGTTTGACGATTAGAGTATCCCTAAATGAAGCAACTACAGATCCTATAGAAGTCAGATACGAACTTGTGGGTGAGACGGCAGAACCAGGAGTAGATTTCGTAGGAGCAAACTCGTCAGTTACGATTGAACCAAATACTAATTCGGCTAATATCATCTTAGAATTACTCGATGACGATATCAAGGAGGTTGATGAAACAATCATGCTTCGTATTCTCGGTGCTGAGGGAGCAGAAGTAGTTACAGATGAAGTGAGGATAAGAGTCCTTGACAATGATAGGGCAGTATTGACCGATGAGGGATATATCACCTCAGACGAGCAATTTGGATATGGTATGGCATGGCAAGATGAATTTAATGGCTCGGAAATAGATGAAACAAGCTTTAATTTCGAAATAGGAGATGGCTGTCCCGACTTATGTGGCTGGGGTAATAATGAATTACAGCTGTATACGGATGAGTCGTCTAATGTATTTCTTGAAAATGGGTCTCTTGTAATACGAGCTACTCGAGAAACGTCTCGTGACTTTAGATCTGGCCGAATAACTACAAAAGATAAAAGGTCTTTTAAATATGGACGGATTGACGTAAGAGCTAAGATCACTCGTGGTCAAGGTATGTGGCCGGCGATATGGATGTTAGGACAGAACATTGATGATGTTGGATGGCCAGCATCTGGAGAGATTGATATTATGGAAAATGTAGGGCACCTAGCAGCTACGAGCCATGGCACAGCCCATTGGGGTCCACGAGGAAGAGGATATAGCACATTTGATGGATCATCCTTAACAATCGATGAAGATTTTGCTGAGAGGTTTCATGTGTTTAGTTTAGTTTGGGAAGAAGATTTAATTGAGTGGTATATTGATGAAACTAAGTTTTTTACCCTCACTCCTGCCAATACAAGAGGAGAGACATGGAGATTTAATGAAGAATTCTTCTTCATATTTAATGTTGCTGTCGGCGGAAACTGGCCAGGCAATCCCGATTCTACAACTGAGTTTCCGCAGGAGATGGACATTGATTACATAAGGGTATTCCAGTTAGATTAGTAGATATTACAATACTTTCATGTCCTTTTTCTTTATTTGGAGGACCTAAATATTGCATTCAATAACCAGTTATTACTTCGGTTCTGTTCAAGATGAACCCATCATCTCAGCCCTATAATTATTCAGTCGAACATATTATTACCCGCTCTCATATGTGGGATGGGGTGATACAAGTAGAGATAAATAATTTCAAATTTTTTTTGGCTAATTATTATTTAGCCTGTATTATTACGAGGCTAACAACTATTCAATTTAGTTTACTTAATTCTATTCAAGACTCTACTTGTAGGGTCGTAATCATGTAAAAGAAAATTTTTAAAGTATGAGAAACTATTCTATTAAACTTCTGTGCAATGCACAGAACGCTAAACATCTATTGACGATGTTTCTGCTTTTCTCAGCGACATTTTTGTTTTCTCAACGCACCGTATCAGGTGTGATTACTGATGAAGACGGACTTGGTCTGCCTGGGGTAAGTATTATCGAGACAGGTACCACTAACGGTACGATAACTGATCTCGATGGCAACTATTCTGTGTCAGTTCCTGAGGGGGCATCTCTCACATACTCTTTTGTGGGTTATGCTGCTCAAACAATTGCGGTGGGCAATCAATCAACAATCAGTTTTGCACTGACGCCAGATGCCGAGCTCTTGGACGAGATTGTAGTTACAGGTTATGCTGTCCAGACAAGGGGGGATTTAACAGGGGCGGTTGCTTCTGTAGATGTCGATGAGGCGAACAAAGCGCCACTTGTGAATGTGGCAGAGGCTCTTGATGGAAGAGTATCCGGAGTATCCATAGTTAACAATGGTAATCCAGGCGCTGCTCCTACAGTTCGAATTCGGGGCTTGGGAACAGTTAACAATAACAACCCACTCTATATTATTGATGGGGTACAGACTACTGATGGAAGTATCTTAAATACGATTAATCCTAATGATGTAGAACAAATAAACGTCCTCAAGGATGGTTCAGCCTCTATTTATGGAGCTCGAGCATCCAATGGTGTAATAATCGTTACAACTAAAAGTGGTAGCTATAACCAAGACAAGGCAAGTTTTTCTCTTAATGCCTACGTTGGATCATCATCTGCAACTAATCTTCCAGAATTGTTAAATGCTCAGCAACTGGGTAATGCTCTTTTGGAAAGTACATTAAATGATGGACTTGCATTTGATCATCCTCAGTTTGGATCGGGTACCTCAGCGACTGTTCCCGGACAGATTAATGGTCCAAGTGTACCGGCAATAGTAGCCTCAGGCGGAACAGATTGGCTTGACGAGATTTTTAGAAGCGCTCCTACACAGAATATTGACTTTACTGTTTCAAATGGAAGTGAGAAGTCTAAATTCGCTTTTTCAGGAGGCCTATTAAATAGACAAGGAACACAATTGGAGACGGGTTTTGTAAGAGGTCTTGTACGATTGAACTCTGAGCACAAAGTTGCTAACCGATTTACGTTTGGACAACACCTTAATGTGTCTTTTAGTAATAGTAGAGGGGGCAATGTTGTGCAAACTGCATTGAGAGTTAACCCATTAATCCCAGTCAGAGATAGTGAAGGTAACTTTGGAGGTTCTTTTGCTGCTTCTGCAGGTCTCGCAAATGCGACGAATCCAGTTGCAGATTTGTTGAGGGCTAGCGATGACTTTTTCCGTCAGACAAGGATAGTTGGAGATGTCTTTTTGGGAGTTGAGATCATTGATGGGCTTAATTTTAAAACCTCATTTGGTGGAGACCTGAATAGCTTTAATGATAGAAGATTTTTGGCTCGTAATCCCGAGCATTCAGAGCCAAGACCTACTAACTCTTTAACGGAGCAAAACCAGGAATTCCTCAATTGGACTTGGACTAATACGTTGAACTACATCCGTGGATTTGGCAAGCATACTATTAATGTCTTAGCTGGTACAGAAGCAGTTAGAAATTTAGGTAAAGGATCAGAGACATCTGTGACTGGATTCCTATTTGAGACGCCAGAGTTTTATACACTGACTACTGGCTCTGGTACTCCGGTTGTGAATTTTGCTTTTGACCAAGAGAGTACATTGAGTTCCATTTTTGGATCCGTGAATTATCAATATGATGATAAGTACTTTGTAACTGCTACAGTGAGAAGTGATCAATCTTCAAATTTCGCCCCAGAAAACACTACAGATTTGTTCCCTTCTATTAGTGTAGGGTGGGTATTAAGCAATGAAGGCTTCTTTAATAAAGGAGGAATTGTAGATCACCTTAAGTTTAAGGCATCTTGGGGACAGCTAGGAAACCAAAATGTGCCAACAGCTAATCCGGCACTAAACATTTCTCAATTAAGTATTGCTAATGGTAACTATCCATTTAATGGACAACTCACTACTGGAGCAATTCTGGGAAGTGTTGGAAACCCGAACTTGACATGGGAGACTAGTGAAACAACGAATTTTGGAGTTGAAGTAGGCTTATTTAATAGTGGCTTATTCTTCTCTGCTGAATATTTTAGAATTGAGACAGAAGATCTTATTGCGCAAGACTTGTCAGTGATCAATGATTTAGCGATTGATGCAGCTGCACCATTTGTAAATGTTGGTTCTGTCGAAAATACTGGATTTGATTTCAGTTTAAGTTATGGCAACGACACTAAAAGTGGCTTTTCTTATGGAATAGATGCCACCCTTTCAACGTTCTCTAATGAAGTGACAGATTTAGTTAGTGCATTTCAAGTAGGTAATGGAATTCCATTCGCAGGTACTTCAGCCAATAGGACGCAAGTAGGCCAGCCTATTGGATCTTTCTTTGGTAGAGTGGTAGAGGGCATCTATAGAACTGAAGCGGAAGTTGCTGCTGGTCCTGATCAGGGCTTTGCTGATTCAGCTGATGGTGTAGGAAGATTTAGATACGCAGATCTCAATAATGATGGTGTTATTAATGATGACGATAGAACTTTTATTGGTTCACCTCATCCTGACTTTACATATGGTGTTAATCTAAGCGCAGCTTACAAGGGTATTGATATCTCAGCTTTCTTTTCTGGCGTGTCTGGAAATGAAATTTACAATGGAGATAGAGTCTTTACAGATTTCCCTACGTTCTTTAATAGTAATCGTAGTACGCGAGTATTGGATGCATTCTCAAGTACTAATCCAGAAGGTACGGCACCTGCATTGAGCACCTTGATTACAAATCAAGAAATACAGGCAAACTCGTTTTTTGTCGAGGATGGTTCTTTCTTAAGGCTAAAGAACCTTCAGATTGGATATAGCTTACCTCAATCGATACTTGAGGGCTCTGGGATTGAACAACTCAGATTTTATGTAACTGGATCTAACTTGCTAACATTCACTGATTACTCTGGTATAGATCCTGAGATTCAGCCGGGCAACTTTAATAATGCACTCACACTAGGTCTAGATGTAAACAATAATCCATTATCTAGGATTATTCTATTTGGTTTAAATATAAAATTGTAGTCTAATGAAAAATTTAATTTATCTTTTAATGGTACTGCTATTTGTAGCAGTGTCTTGTACTGACGACTTTACCACTGTACCTGCAGTTGGAGCATTGAGTGAAGAAAATTTAGCTAATGAAACTGGTATTAATCTACTCTTAACTGGAGCATATTCAATACTTAATGGAACAAGAAATGGCGGATCGGCACAACAGTTCGCAACTGGTACAGATAACTGGTGGATAGATTGTATGTCAGATGATGCCCATAAGGGAAGTACTGATTCTGATCAGCAGACCTTATTTGACTTGGAGGTATTTAATGTTCAAACCTCTAATGATTATGTCAGAGCGAAATTTCAGATTTTGTATGCTGGTGTTAATCGTGCTAATGCAGTTATCTCATTGGTTGAAACCCTTGAGGGAGGGGGAGATTTCTCAGCACAGGATGCGGAGGCTCGATTTTTAAGAGCATTCTTTTACTTTGAGTTGACGAAGATCTATGGTAACGTATCGATAATTTCTACAGAGAACTTCAGAAACTTTGAGTTCAACCAGCCGAACACTGGTCCGGCTTGGGGGCAAGTTGAAGCGGATCTCCAATTTGCTATTGATAACTTACCAGCCGATCAAGGTGGCTCAGGTAGACCAACTTCAGGGACGGCAAGAGCTTATTTAGGTAAGGCTTTATTGTATCAAGGTGATTTTGCTGGCGCATTAACACAGTTTAATCAAGTAATTAATAGTGGGGAGTTTGCACTTCAGCCAGAGTTCTTCAATAACTTTACGGCAGCTGGTGAGCTTAGCTCGGAAGCGGTATTTAGTGTACAGCATCTAGGAGATAACGGTAATTCTCCTAATGGTAACATAGGAAACCTATTAAGTCAGCCCGGTGGTGGACCTTACAACTCTTGTTGTGGATTTTTCATGCCATCAATTGACTTAGCTAATGCTTTTCAGACAGATGAGTCCGGCCTACCATTGCTTGAGACATTCAACGACAATGATATAGTTACCGATTGGGGAGTTGATTCAGCAGATCCGCATACGCCTCATCAAGGGCCACTTGACCCTAGAATAGACTATACAGTAGGACGTAGAGGAATCGACTTTAATGGTTTCGGAATTCATCCTGGCCAAGATTGGATTCGTACACCAGCTACAGATATTTCTGGACCATTCTTGAATAAGAAAACAGCTTTCCAAGTAGATGAGGTAGCAGCTGAAAATGGTAATGGCGGATGGGGTCAAACTCACTCTGGTATTGACTATCATGCAATGCGATATGCCGATGTACTATTGATGGCTGCCGAGGCCGCAATAGAGACCAATGATTTAGCATTAGGTCTTAATTACATTAATCAGGTTAGAAACAGAGCAGTAAATATGACATTCGAAACTGATCCAGCAACTGGAGAATTTGCAGCTAACTACGTAATTGCACCATATCCGTCTTTTGACAGCCAAGCTCAGGCTCGTATGGCAGTGAGACATGAGCGTAGACTGGAATTAGGTATGGAAGGTCATCGCATGTTCGACTTAAGAAGATGGGGTGTAACAAGCCAAGTATTAGGAGAATATGTGCAAAATGAGGCAAGAACAATTACTAACATTAATGGTAAGTTCAGCGCATACAGCAATACATTTGATTTATTACCTATACCGATTGCGTCTATTGACTTAAGCGGTGGTGTTTTAACTCAAAATCCAGGATACTAAACTTCTTAGTAAGTTAGTATAACACTTATATACAGAATCCATTAAAAGCAATTTTAATGGATTCTGTTTTTTAAAGACTTTTTGTCAGGAAGTCTATTGATGGTGCTTTATAGAATGGCCCCTAGCCAGCAATTGTAATGTTGTCTTATTACTAATCAATCAAGTAAAAATCACCCTGAATGTTCTTACAACTCCAACGGTATACCGGTTTAAGTATGTTGTTATTGTTGGTGATCATATCCTGCACTGATGATAACACTAACTCACGCACGGATGAGCTACTTTTCAAGTCAGTAGATGAGGAATCCTCGAATATTTACTTCGCCAACAACTTAGTAGAAAGTGATAGTTTGAATTATTTCACCTACTCATATCTCTACATGGGAGGGGGTGTATCAGCTGGAGACATAAACAATGATGGCTTAATTGATCTCTATTTTACTGGTAACATGGTGCCTAATAAGTTGTACCTGAACAAAGGTAACTTTCAATTTGAAGATATTTCTGAAGCTGCAGGTGTAGCAGGTGATAATAGATGGTACACTGGAGTTACAATGACAGATGTCAACAATGATGGATTCCTAGATATCTATTGTTCAGTTGGGGGGAAGTTCGGACCTAAAGAAAATGTTTTATATATAAACAATGGTGATCTAAGCTTTACTGATAAGGCTCGTGATTATGGTATAGATGATCAAGGAAACAGCGTACAAGGAACGTTTTTTGATTATGATCTTGATGGAGATCTGGATCTTTATGTGGCTAATTATCCGCCAACAAGTTTTAACGCGCCTAATAGTTACTATCAATATAAGCAGGCCAATGTTACGGATATTGAGACGGATAATTTGTACAGAAACGATGGGGATAGATTTGTAAGAGCAACTGAAGAAGCGGGACTGAAGAATTTTGGTCTGTCACTAAGTGCTACTGTAGGAGACATCAATCAAGATGGATGGCCTGACCTTTATGTGTCCAATGATTTCAGCACACCAGATCAGTTCTATATCAATAACAAGAATGGCACATTTACAGAGCGGAGTAGAACGCTGTTGAAGAATACTTCATTTTATGGTATGGGTGTGGATATCGCAGATTTTAATAATGACCTGTTATTGGATATTTTTCAAGTGGACATGACAGCTCAGGATAACAGAAGATCTAAGGCAAACATGGCAGGAATGGATCCGACTTTATTCTGGAGTACCGTTAATTCAGGTTTTCACTATCAGTACATGCAGAATAGTCTGCAGATGAATAATGGTACTATTAATGATTCTTTACCGGATTTTAGTAATGTGGCTAGGCTGGCAGGTATATCCTCTACTGATTGGAGCTGGGGACCTATCATGGTAGATCTGGATAATGATGGCTGGAAGGATATATTTATAGCAAATGGAACCCGGCGAGAGATTAATAACAAGGACTATTTTGATAAATGGGAGAAGTCCTCAAACAAATCTGATAGCCTGCTACAACGAAGTTTGAATATACCCACTGAAAAAATTGACAACTTCGTCTATCGCAATAACAGAAACTTAGGATTTGATGAGGTTGGGCATGATTGGGGACTAAACTATAAAGGATGGTCCAACGGTAGCATCTATGCAGACTTAGACAATGATGGTGACATGGATATAGTCACAAGTAACATTGATGACTATGCCTCAGTTTTTGAAAATCATGCTTCTTCAAAAAACAATCATATTAAACTAAGATTTAAGGGGAATGCTAAAAACGTGTTTGGGGTTGGGGTTAAAGTTACTGTAGAAACTTCAACAACTACACAGTTTCAGGAGCTGACTCTCACAAGAGGATTTCAATCCTCTGTAGCACCTGAGATGCAATTTGGATTAGGGCAATCAGATGTAATAGATACAATACGTGTTGAGTGGCCAGACGGTCGAGAAATACTACTTGATAACGTGGCGGTTAATCAATTGCTGATTTTGGATTATGAGGACACCAAATTGACAGATCCCAAGGCGAATGTTGTGACAGATCTATTATTCGCCACAGAAAGGGACACGAACATCGCTGTTACACATAGACATATTGAAAATTACTATGATGATTTCGCCAGTGAAATATTGTTACCGCACAAGACGTCAGTGTTTGGGCCTGGTATTTCTGTTGGAGATTTAAATGGTGATCAACTTGAAGACTTCGTTATAGGCGGGGCGCTGAGCTCTGAGACTGGTGTTTATTTTCAAAGTCCAGAGGGATTTATAAAACAGGATATTACTGCGATTAAAGCGGACAGTCGTTTTGAAGATATAGGGAGCTTAATATTCGATGCAGATGGTGATGGTGATCAAGACTTATATGTTGTAAGTGGAGGGAATGAGTTTGCGAGTAATCCCACAATGTTGCAAGACCGGTTATATATAAATGACGGCACTGGCCAGTTTGTAAAAGAGAAAGATGCGCTACCTGAGATGTTAACCAGCGGAGCATCTGTACATAGTTATGACTATGACAAGGATGGTGATTTGGATTTATTTGTGGGAGGGAGATTAGTACCAGGAAATTATCCTGCACCTGCCAGTAGTCACATTTTGAAAAATGTAAGTGACAATGGGGATGCGAAGTTCGTAGATGTAACTCATGAGATAGCACCAGGCTTAAATGATATCGGATTAGTAACCAGCGCCAGTTGGACAGATTACGATGGAGACGGAGCAGTTGATCTGGTAGTTACAGGAGAATGGATGCCAATCACTGTCTTTAAAAACTTAGATGGAACGTTCACAAACGTAACAGAGAAGGTAGGATTAGAAAATTCTACTGGCTGGTGGTTTAGCCTTAAAGAAGGGGATTTTGATGCCGATGGAGACATGGATTTTATAGTTGGGAATTTGGGTTTGAACTATAAGTACAAGGCGAGTGAGGATGAGACCTTCGATATATATTTGAACGACTTCGATAAAAATCAACAGGAAGATATCGTCCTCAGCTATTTTAATGGTGGAGAAAAGTATCCAGTGAGAGGCCGCGAATGTTCCTCGCAACAAATCCCCGTTATCAAAGTAAAATATAAGAATTACGAGTCTTTTGCGAGCGCTTCATTGGTCGATGTATATACCAAAGAGGATTTAGATAAGTCATTGCATTATCAAGCGAAAACCTTTGCTAGCGTTTATTTAGAGAATCAAGGAGGTAAATTCCAATCTCATCAATTGCCGCAGTTGGCTCAACTTTCGAGTGTGAATCAGATCATTGTCAAGGATTTTGATAATGATACTTATCTCGATGCTGCCATAGTCGGTAATATGCATGGCTCTGAAGTAGAGACACCAAGAAATGATGCGAGTAATGGATTGTTTTTAAAAGGCGATGGTCAAGGGAATTTTGAAGCTGTAGAAGGCCGAAGGAGCGGTCTGTATGCACCAGGAGATGTCAAGGATATGAAGGAGATTTCGATCCGCGGCAATGACTATTTGATTATTGCTAAGAACAACGACTACGTACAGTTAGTACGGATCGAGAATTAAGACATAGACGCGGTACCAGATCTATTAATTGTTGATTTGTCTTAAGACTCTTCTCTCCTCTCCACTATAATCAATAAAGATGACTTCTTGCCAGTCATTTGGCAATATGAGTATTCTGCTACTATGGGATAGATAGCTGGAGCCATAGTATGACTCTTTCATGAAGACTGTTCCATCGGTCATTCTTATACGTGCTCTATATTCTTGGGCTTCATAGGGTAAGGTCTGAATATCGGAATTTACCTTATGTAGTGTTAGCTCTCCGTCATTAACAGCGGAGATCATTGCAATATCTCCAGTGCTTAATTTTATTGCAACGAGAGATTTACGATCACCCCTGTAGTCAATTCCTATTGTATGTCCTCTGGATACGATAGTCTGTCCATTGATATATTCTACTAGTGCACCTGTGGAGCTAGCCAAGGGACCACTGCTTGCGTTATTAGAGTAGAAGTTACCCGATAGAAGTATCTCGTCTTGGCCATTTCCATCAATGTCAAGACTAACTCCAGCGAATATTGGTGACAACTGTAGCTCTTGTGGAAGATTGATTTTTTGTAAACTGTCTCCACCAAAGTTCATCAATATACTTGTCTCGAGCGTGGTAGCATTGTTAATAGAAACATCGTCCCATTCTTCTTCGGAGAACAGTTGTTTGGTCGTGGTAGCGGCATAGCTTTCATAGCTCGTATAGGTGGACTTAAGGAAAGCAAGTTGTCCTAAGAACTGATCACGGGAGATAATAGGATGACTACCGTCAACATAATTTTTTGATAATATGGGATCTATAGAACCATTGTTGTCAAAGTCTTTTGAATAAAGTTCCAGAGGGTGGTTGACGCTCGCATCATAGTTATTATTCGTTCCATAATTACCTAGGATATAGTCCATATGACCATCATGATCAAAGTCTGAACCTACAATACTGTTCCACCAACCTGTTGAACTATTCAATTGGAGGTCTGCTGTTTTATTAGTAAACCGCCCTGCTTCATATTCATAAAGTGTCACTGGCATCCACTCACCCACGACTAATAGGTCTATGTCCTCATCGTTATCATAATCAGTCCATAATCCTTGTGTGACCATTCCAATCTTACCAAGTTCCGGAGCAACGTCATCTATGATATTGACAAAGGCCCCCCCATCATTTCTAAGCAGAAAGCTCTGGGGAATAGATGGATATTCACCCGGTACAATTCTTCCACCCACGAACAGATCTAAATCTCCATCTTTATCAAAGTCAGAAGCAGAAACGGAGCTACTACTCACATACAAATCTGGCAGAACTCCGGTTGTTTTTTTGAATTTTCCACGTCCGTCATTGAGGTAGAGTCGATCTTGGTATAAAGGAGAATTTGCATCGGCATGTGTACCACCAGATGCGACATATAGATCATTGTCACCATCGCCGTCGTAGTCAAAAATCAAGGCACCCATATCCTCATACTCGCCATCAATGGCCCATTGTTGAGATTGGAATGTCGCATTAGGTAATTGTATAAAAAGCTGCCCTGATTGACCATGCGCGCCACCTACATAGCAATCATCAAGGCCATCTCCATTAACATCCCCGACTGCTATGCCTGGGCCTAACTTAGAATGTTGGTGAGGTAACAGGAATTGCTTGTGAAAATCTATTTGTTTGTTTTCTCTGTGTTTGAAGCTAATGTTAGAGGTCGAAGTGATATCTGAAAAAAACTGTTTTGGAACATCTCTATCAGCAATTAATGGTTCAACTGATGATGCTTCAGGATAGGATAGTGTAAGTACTGTATCCACTGCGGTAGTCTTATGCAGGGACGACTTTCCATCAGGCCAATAGACCTTTATAGAATCGACCTTATCATTATCACCTAATCCAAAATGTGCTTGATTTTCAACAGAAGATAGATAGCCTCGATATGGATTGATCTCTATTACTTGTTTGCTTTGGTCATGATGTAGAACTATCCTGGTGCCTATTGAACCCATATTCTGCCCATATCCTGTCAGTAGGATATCAAGATAATGGTGTTCTAATTTTTGATCAGAGAGATTTTCATATACAGACGCCTGCATATCAATATTGTTGATGACGATGTCCAGATCTCCATCCAGATCTAGGTCAGACATAACGACGCCATTAGAATAGGTAGGCAGTTCAAACCCCCATTCTTTCACAGTATTAGTAAATGTGAGGTCGCCATTGTTCTTATAGACGTAGTTGGCCAGAGGTATACCAGGAGTATTATTGATTCCATCTATTTGACCCTGTATATCTGCTCCCGGATTAGTAAAGGGAGAGAACTCGTTATAATTTATATAGTCCAAGTTCCCAAGCTCTCTTCTAAAACCGTTACTGACAAATAGGTCCTTATACCCATCGTTATCTAAGTCCATAAAGAGCGAACTCCAACTCCAGTCTGTCCTCGATATCCCAGCCATTTGACCTATTTCTGAGAACGTACCATCACCATTATTGATATGGAGCATATTACGGGTAAACTGAGGGTGGTATCCGAGCTTGAGAGTCCTTAGGTTAGTATTGAAGTTTGATGAGGGAACAAGGATTTTTTCTCTATAGCTATCCTCAGGCAACATATCCAGCGTTATCAGATCTATTGTACCATCATTATTGATATCTGCGGCATCATTACCCATGCTTGCATAGCTTGAGACATCCACCATTGATTTTAGTTCATTTCTAAACGTGCCATCACCGTTATTAATGTAGAGAAGGTCATTGTACACAAAATCGTTGCTTACAAAGATATCAGTGAGCCCATCCGAATTAAAATCCGAAGTATTGACACCAAGGCTATAGCCTTCGGCTAGTATACCAGCCTTCTTAGAGACATCTTGAAACTTCCCGTTGCCCAGATTTTCAAATAATTTATCAGTGCTTCGAGATTCTCCGTTTAAACGAGGCTTTTTGATTCGACCCATGTAAAAAAGACTGAAATCGGAAGGGTTGATGGCCAT
>CAZDHV010000082.1:0-12763 GCA_964505335.1 uncultured Saprospiraceae bacterium
TAACAGTCCCAATAGAAGTCCCAATACTGACATCTTCCGCAATTGAAAATGTTTGATCGGAAATTGTTGGTGCTGTATTTGTTGACACCATGTCATCATCATTACATGCTAAAAACAAGGTTGATAATGCGGCAATTACGATAGAATATTTGATTACCTTATTCATTTACTTTGAATTTTTAATCTTCTATTCAATATATGGCCACTAAATTCTAATGAACTTAGAAGAACAGAAGTATGTCGTGATTATAGTTTATATCTTAGTCACTTCCAAATACAAAGTATCACTACTCAGTCCTGTAAATATTCCTAACCCATTTACAATATTAGAAGGAGGTTCTTCTAATGAAAGCGTTGAGCCGCCAGAGCTGTTAAACAATGCAGCATATTCTGGATTAACTCGGAAGACAATAATTTGGTAAGTTCCAAATTGTAATAAATCCCGCTGTGCTCTTATGGCATAGAAATTCGTTATTTGAGGCTCTGTAATCAATTGTAACTGTCCTTCAAATTGGGCAATATTTTCGTTCACAAACTCTGGCTCAGCTTCTATATTTTTGATAAGTACATAATAATAGTCTCCTTCTTCATTGTTCCAACTCACTTCTACTGGATCGGGTATTCTAATACCGCCAGAGGGGAACACTCCAACTTCTATTTTTGTCAATTCAACTTGAGTTCTAGAAATACTTGCGGTATTATTCTCGGGAACATATGTCTCCGCAGAAATAATTTCTCCATCTCTTTCAAATTTCAATTGATAATTATTGCCAGCATCAATTATTTGATTTGCATTTTGATAGTAACCGTTTCCAATTGACTCTAATTCAAATTCACTATTATCATCCGCTATTGTAATATTCAAATCATCAAGGGTAATGACCTCATCTTCCACCTGTCCTAAAGAAAAACTTTGTGTTACTCTCAAACTGTCTATAGGATTACCTGCAGATAAATAGCCTTCTACAATGGTTGTTTTTGTTTCAGCTAGCTCTATAAGATCTTCACTACAACTAAGAATCAAAGAAGAGCTTGTTAGCAGAATAAATAATTTAAAGTATTTCATTATAGATTGATTTTAAGTTTACCGAAGAGTCCAGTTAAAAAAGAGACTTGGTGTAAAGCCTAAAAGTGAAACATTGGTTTCGAGCAGTTCTCCCTCAATGACGTCGTACTCATTAAACCAAGTGTTTTGCCTATTATAAATATTCGTCAGAGAGACTCCTATACTAGCTTTGCTATCACCTAAATTAAGGTCATACGTGCCCGAGACGTCAAGCTTATGATAGTCATCATACCGTAGCGCATTTTTATCACTTACCTCAAAAAACTCAGACGTTGAGCCGTCTAACAATTCTACTTGAAAAAAGCCCGTAGGAGCGGTGAATGGCCTTCCTGTTGCGTATACGAATGTAGTCCCGAGTGAGAAATTACCCAGCTTATAATTCCCTACTATCTTGAGTTCATGCGTCACGTCTTGATTGGCAAAGAAAGGTTCATCTCCAAAAGCTTCAAAATCATATTTTACTTCTCCTATTGTATAACTAGCCCAACCAGTAAGCTTTCCAACTTTTCTTTGGGCTAAAACTTCGATACCTTTCGCTATGCCCGTACCTGTAAAGAAAAATTCTTCGAAGTTTAAGACACGATCTAAGCCTATTCCTTGTGGCGTAAATCGCGTCGAAAATTCTGAAAGCCCATCTAAATTTTTATAGAATCCTTCAATATCAAATAACCATTTTTCTGTTTCGTAGCTTAAACCTGCTATATGGTGAAGAGCCGAACTTACAGGTACACTGTCATCATCTGCCAACAACCAAAAATCACGACTTCCTTGCTCAATATCTTCTCGGACAATGCGATTGGCAAATTGGTAGTATTTACCCCAAGCTGCTTTTAACTTTATTTTGTCAGTTATCAGAAAACTGAATGAGGCTCTTGGCTCCAAATAAAGTTGATCAGTTGGGCTATAATGAGTAGTTCTTAATCCTCCCCTCAAAATCAATCTATTTCCAACTGTATGCTTATCTTGAATGTAGAAAGTCGTGGTCTGCCCTTCGTCTAATCTGTCAAGAATTGTAATGGAATCGTTTTGTGTAAAATTATAATCGATGTTATTCCAAGTAGACTGTAAACCAAAATCCAACTGGTTATTTTGAGAAATTTTAAACTCATTATCTATTTTGAGGCTAATGTCTTTCAGATCGTTTTCTTCAAAAGAGCCCGTATTTATAGTAATAGTTGTGTCAGCCCTTGTGATTGTTAAATTATCTGTCCTATCTCGACGACTGAAGTAGTTAGAGTATGACAGGTTTGCGTTTGAATAAAAACGATCGCCCCACTTTCTAGACCACTTAGCGCTCGTTCCCCAATTCCCCCATTCCGTTAAGTCAGTACTCTGTTGCTCAAAAGAAAAATTAATATTGACAAATCTATTTGCAAAGGCAGATTGGTCGATATTCCTAGAGTTATCTAGGTCATCTTTCCCATTATAAAAACTAATGCTAAAAACATCTTGATCATTTGGACGGTAAGTGGCTTTGGCATTCACATCATAGAAAAAAGTGTTGGGCTGTACTTCTTGCTGTCCAAAACGACTAACAATCGGATTTTGATCGGCATTAGTCTCAGCTTCGTTGCTCTCTGTATAGGCTCCAAAAATATTGTTGTAAAAAGAGCTTTGGAATGATCGTCTTCCAGCCACTAAGAAAGATCCTTTACCATTGGCAAATGGAGCTTCTGCAAAAGCATTTACGCTTAACAAACTAAGTCCTACTCCCATATTAAAACCTTTAGTGTTACCGTCCTTTCCAGTTAACTCGACGACACTGGATAATCGGCCACCATACTTTGCATCAAAACCACCTTTATACAATTGAACATCTTTAACAGCATTCGTATTAAAAGCACTAAAGAAGCCAAATAAATGGTCAACATGATAGACCGTAAAGCCATCAAATAAAACAAGATTTTGATCAGGTGTGCCTCCCCTAACGAATAAACCTGATGAGCTTTCATTGGACCCACTAATTCCAGGTAGTAACTGCAATGAGCGAAAAATATCTTTCTCACCATAACTGGGTAATTGAGACAAGGCAGCAGGTGACATTCCAATACGACTAATCCCTGTAGAAGCTTTCATCATTTGTTCTTTCTTAGTTGCCGTTATCGTTATCTCATCTACAATCAAGTTATTAGGAGTCAAACCAATTTCAATATTACTTTTAACTAAATCAGGGTTTAATTTGATTGATTTTGACGCATATCCCAGAAATGAAATTTCTAAAGATGAAGTATCTGAGGGTATTCCGAATAAGGAGAAATGACCATCAACATTTGACTGTGTTCCTATTTGTGAATTCTGAACAACAACATTAGCATATGGAAGAGTTTCACCTGTAAGATCATCTTTAACTTTTCCACTTAGGGTTACATTTTTTGAAATCTTAGTATATAGCTTTTGTTCTTCCTTTTTTCCTTTTGCTTTAAATATCTCTATTCTTCGTTCTTCAAACATCTTAAAGTCTAAAGGTGTGTTGTACAAAACTTTCTGAAGGGCCTCCTCAAGGGTTGCATCCTTTAGGTTTCCATAAATTTCGATCCCTGCTACATCCTCTTGATCATATTTAATATCAAGCTCATAATTAAACTTCCATATATTAAATACCTTGTTTAAAGAAGTTCCTTGGAATTTATTCGAAATCGAAACATATCGGGACATTTTGCTCTTAGGAATAATTTTTATACTCTCTTCATCCATCTGGTACCAACCCAGACTACTGTCTTCAAATGCAGTATCTAATGCCTTCTTTAGTGTTATATATCCATGATCGCCACTAATTCTAAACTTAGCAAGATCTTTCGGATCATAAACAAATTCTGTCTTACACCATGCTTTCCATCTATCTAAAGCCAATTCGATCGATACATCTTTATAATCGTACATAACATTACAGGAATTAGCCTGTCCAAAGCTGTTAAGGCTTACTATTAAGAATAAAATAAATGTAATAGGTCTCATTTCATGAATTTTCGTCATTCTTTTAAATAAGTTTTCAAAGTGATACTACGTCGCCATTCAGAATCACCTATCCTATTCTTTTCATAATTCTTTTATTTAGCTCCTCCCGTTTATCTAAGTAGACTCTATATTGATCTTTGGAGAGTAGAGATTTCATTTCGGCATCTTTACTGTCTCGTATCGCTTTTACCTTCTTGAATTTATCCATTCGTCTACCGCCACCGTCTTTTACGGCTTTCATCTGTTGTGCATATTTCTTGGTGATTTCCTCGAATTGCGGCCGTTGATCTTCAGAAAGATCGAGTGCAACTGCATACTCTTCAATATTATTCCTTATTTCTTCCTTTTGCTCCTCTGACAAATCTGTTGCTCTGGATTGAGCAAATGTTATGTTGGCCACGAATAAGAATAAAACAAATATGAAAGACACAATTTTTATTAAGTTCATAATGATTCAACATTTATTTGATTTAAAAATTACTTTAATTGTTTGAGACAAAAATGTAGTAGTTGGAGTTCTTTAAAAAAATAAACTCAACGAACAACTATTTAAAATCAATGAAACCTTAGATCATTGTGTTTGTACTGATTTTCACATCAAATTGATAAACTCCACTTGTTCATTGATGAAACCAGCAGATTCGTTGGGTAAAATTGGAGAAGACGTTGTTTTCACGCATTTTGTGTTATGGCGAAAAATGAAAAATATAGAGTGATCAAACATATCCTATCATGGGGGGTCGCTTGGTTTTTGCTTTTACTATTTTTTGCCGAAGGCTGGGAAGACCCTCTTCGCTTTATATATAGGGGCTTGCCTTTGATAGCATGTCTAATAACTCTTATTTCCATAAATTTGATCTATTTGCTTCCCAAGCTATATTTCAAAAGAAAAATTGGCCTCTATTTGATAATTAGTTTAATTCTCTTCACTGGTATAATATGGATGTTAAATAATGAGCTGCTCATATTTTCAGAGTTGGCTGAAGAATACATCGTCCGTGAAAAGCTCTTTGAACAAAGCAGAACACAGGTAGGTACTTGGTTAAGATATTTTATTCCATTATTAATATCATTCGTAGGAAGCACATTGATTGAGTTAACTCTATTTGCCAATAAGAAAGAAAAAGCAGCTATATCTATAGAAAAGGAAAAATTGGATACAGAGATGAAGTTTTTGAAATCTCAAATCAATCCACATTTCTTATTCAATGCATTGAATAACATTTATTCCTTGACCGTCATTAAATCTGATAAAGCTCCTGATAATTTAATGCGCCTATCAGAAATGTTGAGGTACATGCTTTACGATTCAAATGATGGAACCGTTCCGCTGCATAAAGAGATTGATTACTTGGAAAATTATGTCAGCTTGGCTTTACTTAAAGATAGTAGAGGCCTTAATGTCAAAGTTGATTTGGATAAAGGTCATCCTGACTTAAGAGTTGTCCCTTTACTATTTATTCCTTTTGTAGAGAATGCATTTAAACATAGCAAAATAGAAGACCTGAATAATGGATACATTAATATCAACCTAAAGACCAGTAATGACCAAATTGAGTTCTCTATTGAAAATAGTATTCCTAATGTGGTTTTCAAAAAGGATAAGAATGGTGGCATTGGTTTGACCAATACCGTACAACGTTTGGAATTACTTTATCCCAATAAACATCTACTTAGTATTTCGGATAGCGGAAAGACATATTCTGTTCATTTAAAACTTGATCTGACATGAATGAATTAAGGTGCTTAATTGTTGATGATGAAGAACTTGCACGAACGCTTTTAGAAAATTATATCAGTAGATTGCCTTATTTGAAATTGGTCGATAAATGCTCCAATCCTATAGAGGCACTTCAATCATTACAAAATCATTCTGTCGACTTAATTTTTCTGGACATTCAAATGCCAGAAATGATCGGAACAGATTTTTTGAAATCCCTTTCTCAAAAGCCTTTAGTTGTATTCACAACGGCTTATTCTGAGTATGCCTTGGAAGGTTATGAGCTCAATGTAGTTGATTACTTATTAAAACCCTTTCCATTTGAGCGGTTTATGAAAGCCGTCAATAAGGCATGTGATTTAGCGAAATCAACAAATGGCATATCAATTGATTCTGCTATTCCGTCTAAGACTACAACGACAGCACATAATTATATATTAGTGAAGTCCGAACATAAGGTCCATCGTATTTCTTATGACGACATTCAGTATATACGAAGTATGCGAGAATATGTGGCATACTTTACGCCTAATGGCAAAGTTCTTTCTCTTGGTTCTCTAAAAAAATTGGAAGTGGATTTACCCCAAAGCCAGTTTCTTAGAATCCATAAGTCTTATATTATTTCGAAAGCAAAGGCCTCTACCCTTGAAGGAAACATGGTACATATTGGGGAAGAGAAAATTCCTATTGGGGCTAGTTATCGAGAGGAAGTTTTAAAGTTATTCAGAGTATCATAGAGGCCTCATAGGCTCCACATCACTTCGTAAAATCAATCTCGTTATTATCTCCTATGTTCAGGCTCTGAGATAGACCTTTGATTATGGCGTCATTTCCTATTACTGAATCCGTAAGAACAGCCCCCTTAATTTCTACATAGTCTCCTAAAATAGAGTTCTTAAGAAGAGAATTAGAAATCTTGACATTGTCTCCGAGGGTCACATTAGGGCCAATGATCGCATTCTCAAATGAGCAAGATTTCCCAAATACGACTGGTGGAATGATGATACTGTGGTCATAGACGAATTGGGTGCCGACGTCATTCACATTGCGAGCAAGTAATACCTTGTTAGTCTCAAGCAATATTTCTTTCTTCCCGCAGTCATACCAGTTGTCCACTTCATAGGACGTAAAGTTCACTCCGTTATCAATCATTTTCATCATCCCATTGGTAAGATGAACTTCAGAACCATCCTCCTCGGTTTCAGCCTTTACGCCTTCTAATGCCTTAAATAGTGCTGGAACGTTAGTGAACTTGTATAGCCCTACAATTGCCAGGTTTGATTTGGGAATTGACGGTTTTTCAACCACTCTGATAATCTTATTGTTAGGCCCTTCTTCAACTACACCAAATTGCCTCGGATCATTAACCTTCTGGATGGCAATGGACGATCCTTGTTGACTAATGAACTTCTTGATGTCGAGATCCACTATAGTATCACCTAATAGCACAATTAATTCTTGTTCATCGATAACTTCATCTCGTGTATGAAGTATAGCATCACCTAAGCCACGTCTTACCGATTGGTAGACATATGCCTTATTAAGATCAGGATATGCTTTATCGAGGTAGTCTTTGATTTTTTCTCCGAGGTATCCGAGTACGAAGACGAACTCTTCAACTCCAGCTTCGATTAGCTGATCGATGATAAACGATATGATCGGCTTACCAGCAACGAGTATAAGTGGCTTAGGCTGTGTGTACGTATGCGGACGTAATCTTACTCCAGCTCCTGCGACAGGTACTATAGCTTTCATATCTGTTATTTTAGGCTCCTTAGTGTCTTAGCAATGGTATGAAAAAATATTCAACCCATAGCTTAAGCTAATCCCAAAATGAAGGTATTACTAAAGAGTTTTTAACCAGGAAAGAGGCAGACTGTATTGAAAAAAAGAGGCTCTAACTCTAATCACACTTTCTATGAGCTTATGCCAAGGCTGCTGCACCGCCTACGATCTCAGATAGCTCCTTAGTGATCGCTTCTTGACGTGCCTTATTGTACGTGATCTTCAGATCTTTAAGCATCTCATCAGCGTTTTCCGTAGCCTTATCCATTGCTGTCATGCGTGCGCCATGCTCAGAGGCATGTGTATCAAGGATATACTTTTGAAATGTAGTCTGCAATATTGTAGGTATGAGCTCTTGGAGTAACTCTTCTTTACTCGGTTCAAATATATAGTCCGACTTCGAGTTGTTGTCGGTTGAGTTCTCGTCAGAGGTGCTTTCTACTTGCTTAACTGGCAAAAACTGATCAGCTATGGCAAATTGCACTGCAGCATTTTTAAACTTACAATAAGACACATAAACTGCATCATACTCTGATGCCTCAAAGCCATCCATAGCTAATTGAGACACTTGCGCTACATTCTCAAATGAGAGATCATCAAATAAGGTAACATACTCCAGATTCAAGCGATCAGAAGGAATCTTCTTAGCGAATACATCTGCACCTTTCTTACCGATGCACAACACATTTACTCGCTGAGAATCAGCACCACCTAATTCTTCAATTTTAGCCAAAGCAGCCTTGATGATATTAGAGTTGAATGCACCGGCTAACCCTCTGTTAGAGGTGATCACCACTACAAGTGCTTTATTGATTTCTCTTTCTACACCAAAAGAAGATCCTGCCTCATCTGCAGAGATATTAGACAAGATGTTAGCCAATATCTTATTTAGGCGATCGGCATATGGACGCATCTCCGTAATCGCTTGTTGCGCTCTACGAAGCTTAGCAGCAGAAACCATTTTCATGGCTTTAGTGATCTGTTGCGTGTTTTTAACCGACGAGATCCGCTCTCTTACTTCCTTTAATTGTCCAGACATCTATAGTGGCGTATGAAGTTCTATTTGAATTGTGCAACGAGGTCAGCAGCAATTGACTTTACTGCGTCTACCGCTTCATCAGCTAATTTTCCAGATCTCAATGTATCGAGTGCATCAGGAGCTTTAGCTTCCAAGGTTGTTAAGAACAATTCCTCAAACTCCTTAACCTTATTCACTGGTACATCTTTCAACAAGCCTTTAGTACCGAGGTAAATCATGGCAACCTGCTTCTCTACTGACACTGGCGAATACTGCGCCTGCTTCAATATTTCAACATTTCTCTTACCTTTTTCAAGTACAAGCATAGTAGCAGGATCGAGATCCGAACCAAACTTGGCAAATGCTTCCAGAGATCTATATTGTGCCTGGTCTAACTTAAGCGTACCAGCAACTTTCTTCATTGACTTAATCTGAGCTGAACCTCCCACACGTGATACTGAGATACCCACATTAATAGCTGGTCTCACACCGGCATTAAACAAGTTCGACTCCAAGAAGATCTGACCATCCGTAATTGAGATAACATTAGTCGGTATATATGCCGAGACATCACCCGCTTGAGTTTCGATGATTGGAAGAGCCGTTAATGAGCCCCCTCCTTTTACGATACCTGCATCTCTTAAGCTGTCAGGTAAGTCGTTCATATCCTGAGCGATCGCATCATTGTCAATGATCTTAGCCGCTCGCTCTAATAATCTTGAGTGTAGGTAGAATACATCACCCGGATATGCTTCACGACCCGGAGGACGCTTAAGCAATAGCGATACCTCTCTATAGGCTACAGCTTGCTTAGATAAATCATCATAGATGATCAATGCAGGTCTTCCCGTATCTCTGAAGTACTCACCGATAGCAGCTCCAGCGAATGGTGCGTAAAATTGTAATGGCGCAGGATCAGCTGCAGAGGCAGACACGATCACAGTATAAGCCATTGCACCATTTTCTTCAAGAGCCTTAGCTACTTGGGCCACCGTAGATGACTTCTGTCCTGATGCTACATATATGCAGAATACAGGCTCACCTCTATCGTAGAATTCCTTCTGGTTGATGATTGTATCAATTGCAATCGCAGTCTTACCAGTCTGTCTATCACCGATGATCAACTCTCTCTGTCCTCTACCGATAGGAATCATTGCATCGATTGCTTTGATACCAGTCTGTAGTGGTTCACTTACGGGTTGTCTATATATAACACCTGGAGCTTTGCGCTCAAGAGGCATAGCATATTTAGCACCTTCGATAGGGCCTTTACCGTCGATAGGTTGGCCAAGAGGATTCACCACTCGCCCTACAAAACCCTCTCCGACATCAACTGATGCAATGGTCTTGGTACGCTTCACAGTAGAGCCTTCTCTGATACCTTCACTGGCACCTAATAATACGACTCCGACATTATCCTCTTCGAGGTTTAGGGCGATCGCTCTAACTCCATTTTCAAATGCGACAAGCTCTCCAGCCTGTACACCAGTGAGTCCATATATACGAGCAATACCATCACCAACCTGTAGGACTGTTCCTACTTCCTCTAATTCTGCAGCAGTACTTACTCCAGTAAGTTGTTGCTTCAATATCGCAGAAATCTCATCGGGCTTGATACCTACCATGTCTTTTACTTTTTATATATGTTTAATATATGTTTTGTCAACTATTTCTTGCTCAACTTTGGCCAGACTTGCTTTCACACTGGCGTCTATTAGTTTGTCTCCCACCTGAAGGATATAACCTCCAATGATACTGGGATCGATTTTTCTTGTTACTACCACATTTTCAGTGGTGCCTCCCATAGTCGGGATGGATTTTTTAATATCGTTAATCACATCTTCGCCGACCTCTTGAGCTGTCGTGATGATCGCTGTAGTAATCTTATTGAGCTTATTATACTGCTCCAGAAATGCCCCTGCTATATCTGGTAACAATCCTTCTCTCCCCTTCTTGATTACTATTTCAAAAAATGAAGACGTCATTTCGTCGATCTTACCGTCAAAGATTGCTTTGAATATACTGAGCTTCTTATCTGGTTTGATAATAGGACTCTTGATTAGGAGTTGTAAGTCTCTACTCTTAAGCGCATCAGAAAACAGGGCAAAATCAGTTTTGATCTGCTCGACCTTGTTGGTCTCTTTTGCCAGGTCTAAAAGTGACTTAGCGTACCTCGATGCGATTCTTATTGACGACATGTATCTCCTGCTTTCAACAGTTAGTTCTGATTAACCTCAGCTACTAACTTGTTAACTAAATCTATCTGATTACTATCTCCTTTTAAATCTTTCTTCATGATCTTCTCAGCGATCTGAAGTGCCATTACTCCGACTTCACTTTTCACCTCTGCTAATGCTGCCTTTTTCTGATTATCTATTTCACTCTTAGCGTCAGTCATGATCTTGTTAGCCTCAGCTTTAGCCTTATCCTTAGCTTCAGATATAATAGTATTCTTCGTCTCTTTGGCTTCAACTAACATCGCAGCTCTTTCTTCTCTTGCCTGTTGTAACAATGCTTCGTTCTCTGACTTGAGGTTAGCCATTTCTTCCTTTGCTTTTTTAGCCTCATCAAGCGCAGTTTGGATATTTTTTTCGCGAGTCTGAATACCCTTAATAATTGGTTTAAAAGCCAACTTGCTCATTATGAACCAAAACAAGAAAAATATTATTAACGACCAGAGAGCCAATCCCGGAGTGGGTTGAAATGGAGCGAAAAGTAGTAATCCTAACATATTTGTTGCATTTTTTGAAAATGAAACTACGCTGCAGCCAATCGCTACAGCAGTAGTTTCTAATCATTCGAATCTCTTCTTACTAAGAAAAGAAAATTGACAATAGAATAGCGATCAAGGCTGCACCCTCAACGAATGCTGCCATTAAGATCATGGCACCTCTGATATCTCCAGAAGCTTCTGGTTGTCTGGCAATGGCTTCAACGGATTTCCCTCCAATTTGGCCAATTCCAATTCCAGCACCAATTACTGCCAATCCTGCTCCAATAGCTGCTAATGTTCCAGTCATTGTAATAATTATTTAAAAAAGTTAATGATGTTCTTGATGTTCTTCTATGGCGGCACCTATGTAAGATGCAGACAATAGAGTAAATACATATGCTTGAATGAATGCTACGATCAACTCAATAGCCATCATAAATAATGTCAATAATGTAGAGAGCACAGCTCCAATAATCCCTCCGGTCAAATTCTTCCCAGATTCACCAAATATAAAAATGAGACCTATAAAACTTAATATGGCAATATGCCCAGCAGTTATATTTCCCGCCAAACGCAACATCAAAGTTAGCGGCTTAATAAATAAAGACATGATTTCAATTAATGCGAGAAGTGGTTTGACCATAGTAGGTACACCGGGCATCCACAGTATATGTTGCCAATAATGTTTGTTCCCATTAAAGTTGGATATAAAAAAGACCAATAAAGCCAAGATCATTGTCACTGTCAAACTACCAGTCACATTGGTTCCTCCCAAAAACGGCACCTGGCCCCACAGATTAAGTCCTAGGATAAAAAAGAATATACTTAGCAATAGAGGTAAAAATTCTTCATATCGTTTCTCCCCTACAAACGGTATTGCCACCTCATCCCTGATATAGAGTATAACTGGTTCTAAAAATGACTGAGCTCCTTTTGGGGCCATCCCATGCCTCTTAGCATACCCCTTTGCCGCAGATCGCAATAGAAAAAAGAACAGCATGGAAACTAGGATCATTGACATGACATTCTTAGTGATAGAAAAGTCATAAAAACTTGTTATTGCACCACCAAAAATTCCAAAATCCCAAACAGTTTTATTCTCTAACAAAAATTGATTGCCTCCGTAACATACATATGCTTCCTGCCTTTCTTTGCCATCAACTTGTATTGCTTTAGTTGAAAAACCATCAATCGTTACACTTCCGTCTGATGGAAAGTCAGGACTTAAAACTCGCTTTACTGTACCCATGTGCATTACATAACCATTATATGCATAATGCCCATCATCGTGATGTCCTGGATGAAACTTAGAGCTAAGGAAAAAATCCCAACCTTCCCGATCGTGATAAAGAATGCATGGCAAAGGAATTCTAATAAAATCTGAAATTGTGTATACGTTAGCATCAGAGATATGATGCATTGCAGTTGCTTTAGGATCATAGTGATGCTCTCCATGATGCTCGCCACATGCGATATGACCTTGGTCGTCATGATGATGACCATGAT
>CAZDHV010000083.1:0-3698 GCA_964505335.1 uncultured Saprospiraceae bacterium
TTTTGCATTCGATTAGTATCAATGGAGTCATAGCCTGATCAAATACCACAATGTCGTATCTCTTCTTAACCTTGAAATATTGAATAGACTTCTCTACAGCTATTAGACGATCGGAATAACGCTTTTCTTCTGTAAGATAGAGCAACACGCATTGTCTCACCACTTCTTCGGGAGTGAGCACTAACCATTTTTTCCTGACATGTCCCCATAGTTGCCTGGTTCCATCAACAGATCGAAGTTTGATTTTAGATTGATACTGTTGTAGGTTCATCAGCAGTTCTTATCTCGTCGTTAATCAGTTCTGAAGTATTAGAACTCACTATTGCATTAAAAACGTTCATAAGTGTAGCATCCAAATCGTATATCAATTGAGAAGTGCTGACATTAATCATCTTAATATTGGCATTATGCATTTGATCAATTGTTTGTAATTGCCAGTCGAGATGTGCCAATCTGCGTTCGTCGAGGAGTCCATTTTCATGAATAACATAGATGTCTCGGTCATCATGTATCATTGCATCAACCAGGTCTTCATATTGTGATGAGTTCTGGTAGAGCAGATTAACTTGATGATCAGGTAACATCTCGATGATCTTTTGTGATAGTGTTTTATTACATAAGGAGATTACCGATTTGTCTTTGAGTTGTATTACATCAAATCGATCGCAAATCATATTAATCGCAAGCGCCAGAGACTTCGCCTGCGATAAGCGATCACCACTCTGCATCGAGCTAAATGATTTATACTTAGAGATAGCAGGTGTGTTGATGTTGAGCAATTGCGTAGATAGTTGATCCTGAATCCTATTGATATTGCGCAGCTTGCTTCCTAATATTACGACATGGTGATTTTGGGAGAGCTCTTGCAGGCGCTGTACATTGACATTGTTGTTGTTCAGAAATACCGCTTTACTGTCTTCAATTATATCGTGATTATCTAACTCTTCCGGGGTCATGATTTTAACAGGAAAATACTGAGTCAGGATGTCCGACATACCATCCGTCTCTGCTGAGAGCGACAACTGTTGAATTGTTCTTCCTGTTGTTTGCTGTATGGTGTCTACACGAGTATCACTCCATAAATTATGTAGCACCTCTGATTCAGTTTTTTGGATGCGTCTACAGAGAGATATGTACTGCCTATACTTATTGATGAGTTCATGGTCTGTATGCACTAGTTTAGAGTGGCTTGATTGAAGGCTACTGACATATAATGATAACAATGTTGATCCCCAGTTATCCTCTGGCTGAGTTAACAATGCTGAGACTAAATTTTGAGAGCAATTCAGCTCTTCTTGGAGGAGTCTATAGTTGCTGTACTGATCATCAGTCAGAATATAATTTAAGTGATTTATTCTTTGGGCGAGTGCCTCAGTATCTTCATACAGTGTGGCTAGGTTAAAGTATCGTTTTTTGATTAGGTCTTTGATCATAAAAGTAGCCTCCACTTGACCTCGCAAGTCAGCAACCTTAGACACTAGCACATCAAGCTTATCATCTGCTGTATTAAATGGTGTCAGCCTGTTTAATAGTGAGTTGATTTTTGAGCTCTTGATAGATTCACTTTTATAAAGAACTATGTCTAATTGGTCTATGATAAGACTGATATATTGCTGATCCGTATTTAGTGTTACTGCCAGGATATCGAGACCTTCAATTAGAGGTGATATGATCTTTTGAATCTTGACATACTTGTTGCCAGCTGAGTCGAGGTCACTTACAGGAAGATAATCGGACAATTCAGCTCTCACCATCTTTATCAACTCTACTTCATTGTCAATCTTTTTGCTGAGCTCATTAGTGAGTGCAGTCTTGATTTTATGTACTTCTTCATTTATCAATTGGATTGACTTCTTGAGGCTTTTTACCTGCTTAACGTACTGGTCATAAGTTTCTTCAGATTCATAGATATGAGATGGAACTATGTCACCTTGTATGAAGCTAAATCTGTTATCATATAATTGACCTAAAGCGCTAAAGCTTCTTAGCAAATTGTGGTCTATAGTTTTGTCATTCAGCTCTTGCTGGAGCGGAAGATCGATGAGTGCTGTGGCCTTAAAGTCTGGGTTTAAAACAAGCTCTTTAAGTGTCTCTACTGGCGTAATCTGAATGTGGTACTGCGCAAATCGTTCCTTGATCTGGTCGAGCAAGTGATCCTTATTCATCTTGAGTCGATTGAGTTTGTTCGCTTCAAGCGGAATACGCTGGAGCATCTCCAATGACTTTGCTCTGGACAGAATCTCTGGATTGGCAACAGATAACGATTGAAACTCAGCACTCAGATGTGCTAAGTTATATTGGGATAGCATCTGCAACGGATGAGATGATTTCTCATGTTCCGAGACGATTATATAACAGTGTTGCCCAGATAATAAGCTGGACTTAACAGATTGAAATAAGGCTTCTGCTTGATGTACACTGTCATCTGTGAGGATGATATTAACGAGACCATTATAATCCTGTTGCAATGCTTGCGCAATGAGTGGCTGCGGCACTTGTAAAGACATACGTTTTCATTTAAATCCTAACAAATATAATTAATTATAATATGTAATCAACTGATTTAAACGTACAATCACCATCTCATCGAATTTCAGGGTAATTTGGTCCTAATTCTTAGGCCTATACTAAGGGGATGTAATAACTTAAGCATCCGAAGTATTTCTTATGCGTAGATTAAGAGTTTTGATTGCTTTATTTCCTCTTGTAGTGCTCAGTTTTATAGTTACTGCCCAAGAAGAAAGAATATATAATGATCTTCCTTGGGGTTCTCTGAATCAGAGCTTGTCCAACATCCTATATACACACACTCAATCATTTCCTGACTCGACACAGCTGGCCATAGCTCTGATAAAAGAGAATAAGGTCGAATATATCGGTGTTGAGAAAGTAAATGGCACCCTCACCGGAGTTCGTAATGAGAATAAAGTGTTCGAGATTGGTTCGATAAGTAAGGTGTTTACATCAACCATGCTGGCACAGATGATAGGGGATGGAATCCTAAGTTTGGACGATCGAGTAGGGCAGATTTTGGATTTAAGTGATCTCGATGATTATGGTGTTACCCTGCAACATCTTGCCAATCATACCTCTGGCTTGCTCAGATTGCCCACTAATTTGGATCTTATAAGTGAACCTTCCAATCCATACAAGGCCTTTGACGCAGAGCTGCTGATGCAATATTTATCGGGAGACTTCGAGCTCATGTCACTGCCAGGGGAAAGCTATGCCTACTCTAATTTGGGCGCAGGGCTCCTAGGTCATATCCTAACTGTTGAGGCGGGGAAGTCATATGAACAGCTATTGCAAGAAATTATATGCAAAACCTACAAGCTCAATAATACAACTACCATCAGGTCTGAAGTGCCTCAGAATCATATAGTCAGAGGAAGGCAGCCTAATGGAGACCCAGCGGACAATTGGGATTTTGATGTGTTAGTAGGTGCCGGAGGAATTCTATCGACAGTTGAAGATTTAATTCAATTCGCACAGGCTCAAATTAAATCGGATCATCTATCACACACTATTTCTCACAATGCGACTCATGAGCTCGATGATAACATGGCGGTCGGCCTGGGATGGCATATTATAAAACAACAAAACGGTGGAAAGTGGCTATGGCACAACGGGGGTACAGCAGGCTATACCTCATCCATGACTATTGACAAAGAACACAAGGCAGCAGTTGTCATATTGTC
>CAZDHV010000083.1:3798-6544 GCA_964505335.1 uncultured Saprospiraceae bacterium
TTTTTAAATCCTTGAAGTTTTTCAATTTGACCTCGATCATTCATTTCTATGGTTACGCCATTTTTTACCCCATTGACATAGTTCGTGATGCTTTTCACCTTGTTGGTATTAGGATGAAAGGTTACCCATGATCCGTTTCTCACGCCATTAATCACAGAACCTTGGGCAAGGTAGTATCCGTTTTCAGATTTATAGTTTACGAGTTCTGCGCCACCACCGACGGACTCAGTTTCGTAGCCTTTTAGATCATATGTCGGTCCAACAACGCCACTTCCACCACATGACAGTAGTGTCGCAATCAACAAAAAGAATAATATTTGCTTCATTTGGATGAGTAATTTGATATTGCTCGCAAAATTAATGAATCCAAGCAGCCATATAATACACTCTAAATATTTTTTATTGAATGAATGCCCCTTTGACAAATAAAGAAGTCGCAAAACAATTTAATCTACTGGGCAAGCTCCTCGAACTCCATGGGGAGAATCCTTTTAAGACGAGATCATATTCTTCGGCTTACGTTAATATCCGAAAGTTGCCGAATCCCGTAATCGACCAAACCAGAGAAGAGCTTCTCGCAATACAGGGAATTGGTAAGGCCATAGCAGATAAAATTATTGAACTCCGAGAAACAGGAGAGATCAACACGCTCACACGATACATCCAGAATACGCCTCCAGGGGTGGTTCAGATGTTACAAATGAAGGGCTTCGGGCCAAAGAAAATACGCATTATCTGGGAGCAGATGGGTATAGAGACTCCAGGAGAACTACTATACGCCTGTGAGGAAAATAGACTTATTGACTTAAAGGGTTTTGGAGCCAAAACGCAGCAAAATCTAAAAGAGCAACTGGAGTATTTCCTAGCGAGCCAAGGGAAATACCTGATGGGACACGTAGAGGATATTGCGCAGGAGTTGCTTCATCTTCTAAGAGAAGAATTTGAAGGAGAGGGCCGCATCGATTTCATCAATGGTCTACGAAGGCTGAATCCTGTTGTCGATGGCATTGAGCTGCTCAGCGATATCCCCGAGCATGAATTGATCGAGTATTTGATTAGCGAGGACTTGGTTGATCCCGAAGAAGAAGATCTTGATTATAGAGGAGTCAATGTATTACTCGAGTATTGCGAGGCAGATGATTATGATCGACGCCTCTGGGAGGGTAGTGGCTCACAAGAATTTTTAGCACATTGGGACAAACTGTATGGTCCTGTATCGAGCTCTGATAAAGAGGCATTTAGCGAGCATAAGCTCGACTATATACCGCCAGAACTAAGAGAGAAACCAGAGATAATAGACAAGCTTAAATCTGGTGACAAGATTCAACTTGTCACCGAATCTGATATAAAGGGTGTGGTGCATTCGCACTCAACTTACAGCGATGGCACTGCCTCAATTGCAGAGATGGCTCAAGCGAGCATAGACTTGGGATATGAATACCTGGTCATGAGTGATCATAGCAAGGCTGCTTTTTACGCTAACGGACTAAACGAAGAACGAGTCTTGGAGCAAATCAATGAGATCGATAAGCTCAATGAAGAGTTTGCAGATTTTAGAATATTCAAGAGCATCGAATGTGATATACTATATGACGGTAAGTTGGATTATGACGATGAATTCTTGAAGAACTTTGAGCTCGTAATAGCATCTATACATTCTAATCTCAAGATGACACAGGAGAAAGCAATGAATAGATTACTGACGGCCATTGCCCATCCTGCTGTGTCGATTTTAGGTCATCCGACTGGTCGCCTGTTGTTGTCTCGAGAAGGATATCCTATAGACCATAAAGCTATGATCGATGCCTGTGCAGAGCATAAGGTTGCGATCGAGATCAATGCGAGTCCATATAGATTAGACATGGATTGGACCTGGATTAGCTATGCTCAGAGTCAAGGTGTACTCTTGTCCATTAATCCTGATGCCCATAGCACGGAGGGAATCAAAGACATAAAGTATGGTGTATATGCCGCTCGTAAGGGAGGACTGAGCCCAAATAATTGCCTCAATACCATGTCCGCAGCTGAATTTCAGGTCTGGATGCATACATAGATATCTTGTTAATGCGTTGTTAAGCGGTAGTTAACAACCTAATAAGGCTATAAATCACTTATTTTTGTGTAGCTATTTATTCGTAAACCATAAATTTTAGTAATAATGAAATTTTCTAAAGCGCTCTTACTTTTAGTTTGTGCATTCTCATTGACTATCGCATGTAAGAACGAAACAGTTAAAGATGCGGCTAATGCTCCTATAGCAACAGCTAACACGACAACTCCTGCGGCTACTCCAGCAACAACTCCAGCTGAGACAGTGCCTGTAGGCCCATTAACTTCTATTGAGTATCCAGAGACAGAGTTTAACTTTGGAGAGATCGAAGAAGGTGAAAAAGTACTTCACGAGTTTGAATTTAAGAACACAGGTTCTGAGCCACTAGTAATTCAGAAAGCTCAAGGATCTTGTGGATGTACTGTTCCTGATTGGCCAAGAGAGCCGATTCCAGTTGGTGAGACTGCTATGATCAAAGTGCAGTATGATTCAAGAGGAAAAGGTAAAGCAAGAGCAGAAGGTGGACGTGCTGAGAACAAGAGAGTTACCATCACGGCTAACACTGATCCAGTAAATACTTACTTGTATATCAAGGGTACGGTTTATAAGCCGGATGCTCCTGAAAGCTAAGAATTACGCTATTCTTAAGGATTTAGCTAAAGTCTCGACCTGAGTATGGTCGGGACTTTTTTTATG
>CAZDHV010000083.1:6644-12570 GCA_964505335.1 uncultured Saprospiraceae bacterium
ACTCGCTACTAAAACCTTCATTCCACATACTCCTTCCTTAACACGAGCGCATACATCTTATTGCCAATATCAAGATAACCGTGCTCATAACAGAATTTGTACACCTTGCCGCCTTTGGTCTTATACTCATTAGTGTAATAGCTAAACTTAAACCCTTGCTCTAATAGTCGATCATGATGGACCTTGCTGGTACCGTTAGGATTGAGGCTCTCGAGGATGCGGCGGTTTTTCTTGAGGATCCTGTTTATCCTGTTAACGAATTTGTTGGCATCTCTATTCAACTCATTATTGTGGGTCGCTCTGCAATTATCTCCACAAAACTTCTTATCACGACGACCCATCAATTCTCTTCCACAACATAGACACTTGGATTTAGCCTCCCTCATGATGACTAAGTTAGGGTTTTCTTAATACATCCCATTAAGCAACTTCAAAGCTAAAATCATGGTTATTAATACAGCATAAAGAATAAACATGAGATATCTTATAACCCTAATTGTATTGACAAGCATCACTCTATCACCTTCATATGGTCAGTTTGGAAAGTTGCTTAAAAAAGTTGAAGACGCCGTAGGTTTAGATTCCGACTCCGGTAATATAGGTGCTGGTCTGAAAGAAGCCCTCGAAGTCGGCGTCAATGATGCAGTATCATCGCTTTCAGCAGCAGATGGATATTTTGAAAGTCCATATAAGGTCCTTATTCCAGAAGAGGCTCGAGCCGTAACCTCTAAGGTGTCTAAGATTCCAGGATTCAATAATATTGAGAAAGATTTGATCAAAAAGATGAATGAAGCTGCAGAGCTTGCTGCTAAGAAGGCTGGCCCAATCTTTTTAGATGCCATCACTCAGATGAGCTTTAAAGATGCCACCAAGATATTAACAGGAGATCAGGATGCTGCTACGAGATATCTCGAGAGCAGCTCTCGTGATGCACTTTATGATGAGTTTATGCCTGTGATACAGGCGGCATTGGATGAAGTGGATGCTCGGTCTTTGTGGAACTCAGCAGTAGGAGCCTATAATAAGATTCCTTTCACTAAGAAGCTCAACCCAGAGCTCGATGATCATGTCAATCAGAAAGCACTCGACGGCATGTTTTCTTTAGTTCAAAAGAAGGAAGAAGGTATCCGATCAGATGTTAACTTGAGGACTTCTCCATTGCTACAGGAGGTTTTTGGCCAGCAGGATTAGACTCTATTAATTTGTCTGTAGGATTGCTATCAAGCAGTAACAGTTTCTTCAGCATTTGTGGGGTGCTGTGTTAATCTATAGGTGCTGCTCCAGCCCATATGGTCGGATATACGTTCTGCTCCTGCAAATAATATTTCAGTTTTGTCAAGGTGATAGTTGTTCTTGGATGGAGACCTATGGAAACAGTAATCTAATTTCTGACTGCCATTTTTGTCACTGCTGTATCGATTCTTCGCCCGATCCACAGTATGCTCAGCTTTGGTGACAATTGGAGCACTGTCCATAAATCCCATTTCTGCTACGATGTAGTCATAAACTGTGGATTTTGGCTGGGAGCGCTCTTCCGCTATGCTAGGATGTAGGACATTGAGATCTCCTAATAGGAATACTTGGTGGGAAAGAATATTACGATTCTCAAGAAGCTCATGCATATATTTGATTTGATGCATCTGATGCTGTTCATCATCAAGTTTTAATCCAGCATAGAGGTGCGTGTTGATGATATATGCAGTGTCTCTATCGATTTGTACTTGAGTGACGAGAAACCCTTTGGCTCCTAAGCTTTCTTCCCAGCGCATATTGCGACGCTTTGGAAATGGAAAGAACTCTTCATCGATTATTGGAAATTTTGACAAGGTCATTAATCCACCATAGCAATCCATTTTTACTAGACCAAGGATCGATCGATTACATCTAAAATTACTACATGTATTGTAGTGATCCGAGGTGGTGGACAACAGCTCTCTCCTGAAGGAATCTGCAAATGCTTCTTGTATACATATAATGTCAGCTCCTGTATCGATAAGCTTTTGTGGAATCATTCCATAACGTATAGAATGATCATGGCCGGGAAGCCAGATCGGAAGTGCCCAGGCATTGAAACTGACCATCTGGACTGCTGACTGATGTCTTTCAATATTGTTCATGAGAGACTGTCCTGTAAGTTCATCAATTGAGGGTTATGAGATTTCATCATTATTAACAGACTGAATATTACAATGAAAGTAACTCTAACCACCTACTCGGATTTCGATCATAAAGCAGCGTCTGTATAGGAAGATGAACATATCCCAGCAGCCAATTCATATTAAAAAAATTTATAATATGTGAAAATTGACTTAATTCTCTTCCCTGTAAGGTTTACAAAAACAGAGCGATACACTGTTTAAGTGGCAGTAAGTCAGTCGTTTACAAGACATTTTCTGCTGGTGAGCTCATTATCGCACAATGCAAAATTGACGTTAAGCCGTCCCCAAAAATTGCTTCTAAGCCATCAACGACTCTACCTTAACTCGCCAATCAACAGCTATGAATAAAATCCGAATTGCATTTTTTGCCGAGGTATTGATTAGAGATTATGACGGCGCAACCAGAACGATTTTTGAGATAATTGATAGAATCGATAGCTCAAGATTTGAGTTTTTGTTCTTCTGCGGAACGCCTCCTAATGAAGACGTCGGCTGGGAAGTATTTCATGTGCCTACAGTTCCGATCCCGTTCAACAAAGATTATAAAATGGCGTCGATGTTCATGATGGGACCCAAGGTGGAACAACGCTTAAGAGAATTCGATCCCGATGTGATTCATGTATCCACGCCATCCCCTTTAGGATACTTTGCATTGAAGTACGCCCTGCGTAAGAATATCGCTGTCACAACCATATATCACACGCATTTTATCTCGTATGTCAGGTACTACACTAAGAATACACCGATGGTAACATCATTCTTAGAGTGCGCTCTCGTGAGCCATAACAAGTCATTTTACAATAGATGCTACAAGATATATGTGCCAACTGGAGCCATGGCTCATGAGCTTTCAGAATTTGGATTTAATCGTGGTCTGATGTCTATATGGCCTAGAGGGATTAACTTGAGTTTATTCTCTCCGGATAGGTCAGATAAAGCGTTTATACAATCGATCACCAAAAACGGGAACAAGAATATCTTTTTTGCGAGCAGACTGGTCTGGGAGAAAAATCTTGAATCGTTATGCAATTTGTATGACCTGATTCAAGCCAGGGACCTTCCATATAATTTAGTTATTGCTGGTGATGGACTTGCTCGTGAGGAGCTGAAGTCTCGGATGCCTAAAGCGCACTTATTGGGTCATATAGATCACGATGAGTTATGCGTCTTATACGCCTCGTCCGATTACTTCGTATTCACCTCAGATACTGAAACTTTTGGCAATGTAATCATAGAAGCAATGGCATCAGGTCTTCCATCTATCATTGCCGATGGGGGAGGATCAAGAAGTTTGATCAATCATGGTGTAACGGGATATAAGGTAGAACCCACTGATGCTGAAGCGTACTTAGAGAAAATTGAACTTCTGGAGAACGATGCTAATCTCAAAGCGACTATCATAAATAATGCATTAGCTGATGTTCAGCAATTCTCATGGGACACGCTCGTAGATGGATTGCTGAGTGATTATGAAGAAGTCTCTACACCCATATTTACACATGGCCTCTCTGCTTAGTTGGCAGTAGGTGATATAGTCTATAGAAATTTGCCTTATTGACGTTTTCTAAACAACATATTAGCTCTGGTCTTAAGTGGCTCCTGATCCTGATTATTTTCGGAAGCCTGCTACTGTTCATACGACAGACCAATTTTGCAGAAGTGTCGAAGTATCTACAATTGATAGGCTTCGGCTACGTGTACATCATATTAGTCACGCTTGTAGCTATGCTGATGGGTACCATTGCTTGGCGTTACACATTTGATGAAGGATCAATAGAGCACATACCTTTCCTAAAGCTATTCACGATCCGATTAGTAGGGGAGAATATCGGACTCCTCAACCCGTCTAACATCATCGGCGGCGATGCCTACAAAGGTTATCTGCTGTCTAAAGAGGGGGTGCCATACCATAAGAGTACCTCGTCAATAGTCCTATCGAGGATGATTATGATGTCCACACAGATTCTGACATTTATCGTGGCCGCTCTGATATTTGCAGTCGCTGTTGAAGGATCAGCCTTATTAAAGTGGATTACCATAGGAGCTATGGCCCTCATACTCCTCTTGGCAGGTGTGGGCTATTTGATCCTGAGGTTTGGATTGACTGGCCGAGGAGTCCAGCAGTTACTAACTCGATTAGGATGGAGAAGCCTCATCTACAAGTTCAAAAAGATTTACGTACAGCTCAGGTCGCTTTATCGCAACCATAAAAAGAGATTTTATAAGGCCGTTGGCTTCAATGCGCTCAACTGGCTGATAGGCTCTTTAGAATTTTGGTTGATCTTTTACTTTCTATCGACTCAGATCAGTGTGCTCGATGCACTACTCGTCGATCAAGGCGTCCTGGTACTAAAGAGCTTTGGTGCCTTCATACCGGGCCAATTGGGAGTAGAAGAGTTTTCTAATAAAGTCATGCTCTCTATTATCGGAATCAAGGCTACTGGACTATGGGTAGCGGCATCTATCGTGAGACGCTCACGACAGCTATTTTGGATCATCGTAAGTGGCCTGCTCTTCATAATTATCAAAAGAGAACAGCAGCCCATTGTAGCGCTCAGCCACAGCTGATAGGCGAGTTATTTCATCATTCTTTAAAAAAATGAACCTATGAAAGTAATTGATGTAGCAGAACATTACGCTCCCAGTGGCGGAGGGGTGAAAACTTATGTCAATAATAAGATTGATGCAGCTCAGGCCAATGGCGTTAAGATGATTATTCTGGCTCCAGGCCAAGAAGATAAGATCGAATATCGCAATGGAGCGAAGATTTACTGGGTGAAGGGCCCACGACTCATGGTTGATAAGAAGTATGGCGTGTTTAGAAACGAACGAGCTGTACATCAGATTCTTGATCATGAACAAGCTGATATTGTTGAGGGCGGGTCTGTGTGGCGTGGTGGTGAGATGGTATCTAACTGGTCCGGGAAGGCTAAGAAGATGTGGATCTTCCATCAAGACTTTGTAGCTGCCTATGGGCATAGCCTCTTTGATAGATTTATCAATAGAGATCAGATAGATCGACTGTTTTATCCATTTTGGAGTAAGCTTAGGAGAGTATCGCAAGGTTACGACAGTACCGTGGTGGCTGGAGCATGGTTAGGCAAGCGATTAGAGTCATTCAATATCAAGAATCCCGTAGTCGTGCCATTCGGTATTGACAAAGAATTTTTCTCAGTAAGGAACCGTAATGATGAGGCTCGCAGAAGCTTACTTGAACAATGTGGAAGGACGGAGGATGTGCCATTGCTGATTACGGTCAGTCGCTTTCATCCAGAGAAAAGACTCCGATGCTTGTTTGAGGCCGTCAATATCGTCAATAAGACCCAACCCGTAGCCCATATCGTTTTTGGTGAGGGGTTCTTACTAAACAGGCATCGTCGATATGCAGAGAACAGCCCAGGCATACACTTGGCAGGATTCACCAGTAACCGAGAAGAACTCGCACAAGCCCTTGCATCAAGCGACTTATTACTTCATGGATCTGCGGCAGAGACTTTTGGATTAGGGGTCGCCGAAGGACTTTGTTCTGGATTGCCTGTGGTCGGTCCATCAATAGGAGGGGCGTCGGATCTCATCAATGATCGGTATGGGATCAGTTATGAACCAGGAAATGCTCAAGCCTGTGCCGATGCTATACAGAACGCTTTAACTAAGAATCGACGAGAGTGGGGCCCAATTATTAAAGAGCAATCAGAGCATATTCAATCTACCCAAGGGCATTTTGAACAGCTGTTCTCCTATTATGAATCGGTTCTTGTTGGTAATCA
>CAZDHV010000084.1:0-8964 GCA_964505335.1 uncultured Saprospiraceae bacterium
TCTGCCCAATCTAAGTCGAGCTCATAGAGTGAGTCCTTATCATTATCATTGTGATATGGCATCTCGATATCAGCAGATCGCATATTACGCCTTGTATTGTATGATCCCTGCGATCATATATTCAAGGGCTTTGATTACAATTTGCTATGTGATTATAGCCGTCATGGCCATTCTGGTACAGATCCGAGAAAATCGGTTTTCATTCAATAAATATCTCGCTGGGCTAGGCTTGGTGGGCTTGTCGATAGTTCTTTCGGGCATCAACAGTGACAATATTGAACAGTGGTGGAACCATACTGTAATTAAGATTCCCTTCTTGGTGATGCCATTGGCCTTCATGATCTTAGCTCCCATACCTAAAGAAGTCATCCGGAATCTACACCTGATATTGCTAGTCGTATTGAGTATATCAGCCTTGCCACCTTTATTAGATATCCTTCAGAATCATGAGGTAATCCTTGATCGTATATCTCGTGGACAGCCCATAGATACGCCTATTGAGCATGTCAAGTATAGCATGTTCCTAGCCTATGGGATAATGAGTGCATTGATCTGGACTATTTATTATAGGTCAGAGCTGTCCACTTCGCAGGTGAAATGTTTTTGGATCGGAGGGGCATTCCTCTTTATCATGATGCACTTGTTGGCGGTCAGAACTGGCTTAGTAATCCTCTATGCTTCACTCATCATGTTAGGGGTGCATGTGGCATGGATTAGGAAGATAGCTTTCCATAAAGTGGCTGCAGCGATGGTGGTGGGAGTAGTGAGTGTTTTTCTATTGATTCAGACGCCGATGATCAAGAGCAAACTAGGATATATGTTCTACGATTGGGAACAATACGCGAACAATGGAGGCGCTAACTATTCCGATTCTGAGCGTCTCTTTTCGCTTAAGACGGGTTTGGCGTTATTCAGCGAGAATGTCCTCTTAGGCACTGGTATAGGAGATCTGTTTGACTCTTGTGAGGAAGTGTATCAACAACAGTCGAGGTCTGCTATTATCAATTATCCTCATAGCCAATTTATTTATCAATTAGCGGGGACAGGCTTAATTGGATTCGGCCTGTTTATTGGAGGATATCTCTATCCATTGATTCGTAGGCATAACAAGTTTTACTTCTTGCTAATGACGCTTTACCTCAACTATACGCTGTCTTTCTTAGTAGAAAATAGTTTAGAGCGGTCTATGAGTGTAGCGTTCTTTATAGTCTTCGCTTCAGTGCTATTGTCGAGTAGCGATGGCGATACCATATAAGCTCTACAATGTCACTAAATCTCTTTCACACCGTGTCAATGACATCGTTAAAAAATACTCGCGATAGCTAAGGCTATCCCTGTGTTTTTTGCCTTGACCTTAACAAGGTCTGATTAATACCCCTATGCGACATAGTAAAACTTAAATGGTATTAAAGCTCCTTGCGTAGTCTGGCTACAGGTATATTTAACTGTTCTCGATACTTAGCGACTGTACGACGTGCGATGTTATATCCTTTTCCTTGTAGGAGGTCTTTAAGTTTTTCATCTGACAGCGGTTTTATTTTGTCCTCTGTACCGATGATGTCATTAAGAATGTTCTTTACCTCAAGGGTAGATACTTCCTCACCCGATTTAGTCTGAATGGACTCAGAGAAGAAGTCCTTCAATCTCTTAGTGCCGAATTCTGTCTGTACAAATTTGCTATTTGCAACTCTTGACACAGTTGAGATATCGAGACCTGTAACTTCCGCAATATCTTTTAAGATCATCGGCTTGATGCGTCGTTCATCGCCAGTTCTGAAGAAGTCTTCTTGATACTGCATGATGGTATACATCGTGTTATGGAGTGTCTGTTGTCTTTGTTTAATTGCATCAATAAACCACTTAGCAGAATCTATCTTTTGCTTGATAAACATAACAGCTTCTTTCTCTTGCTTTGTGCTCTTTTTACTCTGGTTATTGTCTTTATATCCCTTGAGGATATCGACATACTGATCACTGATTCTGAGATCCGGAGCATTCTTATTATTGAGTGTTAGCTCTAAGTCGCCATTTCTATTAAGGATCGTAAAATCCGGTACGATGTACTGATTGACAGTGCCTTTTCCGTTAACAGCACCATTAAAAGCGCTTGCTGGCTTAGGATTCAATTTTAAGATTTCATCAATGGCATCTTTCAATTCAGAATCCGATAGACCTAATGACCTCTTTAATCTGGTATAATGCTTCTTGGAAAACTCATTGAAATATTTGCTAAGAATCTTGTGCGCAGTATTCTTGACTTTTAATCTGTCTAGACATTCGACATGCTCAAACTTAGTATCGAGTTGGATGATCAGAGATTCTTGTAAGTTACGTGCTCCTATTCCAACAGGCTCAAGACGTTGTACTCGTGCGAGCATATTATGAATGTCTTCAACTTCAACTTCTATGCTCTGAGTGAATAGCAGATCATCTACTATTGCTTCTGTCTCTCTTCTAAGATATCCATCCTCGTCTATACTTCCTACGATCTGAAGGGCGATAAGGGCTTGATTTTCATTTTCAAATTCCATCATGCCAAGTTGCATGACTAGGTGTTCATGAAAACTGGCATGTACAGCGACTGGCGCTGCCTTTTCTTCATCCTCGACGTAGTAATCTCCTTTTAGTTTGTATAGAGATGGATCATCATCTAGGTAGTCGGATAGATAATCGTCTAGTTCGAAATCTTCTTCAGAGGCTTTAGCTTCTTCATCACTATAATCATCTTCATTGATATCAAAGACTTCATTATAATCTTCGCTTTCCTCTAAGGCAGGATTAGCTTCAAGCTCTTCCTTTATCCTTTGATCTAGAGTGGCGGTAGGTATCTGAAGCAGTTTCATCAGCTGTATTTGCTGAGGAGATAGCTTCTGAACCATCTTTTGGGATAAACTCTGTCTTAACATCTATAGTTTTCGTTGTGTAAAGTTATACTTATACCTTACGATTTAGAGAAACATATTCTGTCTGAAATCGGTTCTCATGCCAGTACTTTTTTAAAGGCCTGAAAATCTGATGCAAACATATTAAAAATAAATGTAATATGATACACATTGAAATGCAACAAATTACGTGCCAAAAATGAAAAATCCCCGATTAAAAGATATTACAAGGAAAATGAAGGATCGAGATATCTCAGCAGTTATCATTCCGCTGACAGATCCTCATATGAGTGAATATATAGGCGATCAATGGAAATTCTTGGAGTGGCTGAGTGGCTTTACAGGCTCAGCCGGCACATTAGTGGTAACAATGGATTATGCTGGTTTATGGACAGACTCAAGGTATTTTATTCAAGCGGAACAAGAATTAAATGGAACTGGCATAGCATTACATCGCTACATTAAAAAGTCGGATCATTATGCGCAATGGATTAAAGAACATATTGAATCTGGCTCATCGATAGGAATTGACGGTAGGATGTTTTCAATATCTCAAATGTTGAATCTTAAGAACATGCTTGAGTCTCAGAACTATGTTTATAAGTTAGACTTCAGGGCAATTGATCATTGTTGGGGAGATGTACGTCCTCAAGCTACATCGAAAAAGGTCTTCTTGTTTGATGATCGCTATGCTGGCACCCCTCGAAAAAATAAGATCGTACAACTCAGAAAGAAAATTTCGGAGCAATCTGCCGACTGGTGTTTAATCAGTGCATTGGATGAGATAGCTTGGCTCTTGAATCTCAGAGGTCGAGACATTGATTTCAATCCACTCTTTTATTCATACCTATTAGTGGGATTGGATGATTCTTATCTATTTATAGAGGAGGCAAAATTGCCGGAGGCAGTACGACGAGTATTAGAAGCTGAAGACATCTATATAGAAGATTATGATCGCATTTGGCAGCTGTCAGATATCGCATACGGTAAGATAATAATTGATCAAGATGCTACGAGTATCTCAGTCAAAGAGCAACTGCGATCGGATCGATGGATCTCTAAGGACTCTCATGTCAAGCATGCTAAGGCCATAAAGTCAACTATTGAAATCCAGCATATCCACGATGCCATGGTTCAGGATGGCGTGGCATTGTGTGAAGCATTTTATTGGCTTGAGCATCAACCTCCTGATTCAGTTACGGAGTATGATTTTGCAGATAAGATCATGCAATGTCGCAAAAGGCAATTGGGATATTATGGTGAAAGTTTTCCAGCTATAGTTGGTGCTGATGCCAATGGTGCAATCGTTCATTATCGACCGACACAAGAGGATGCTAAAACTATCGAATCCAATAGTATCATCTTATGTGATAGTGGTGGGCAGTATCTAAATGGAACTACTGATATCACGAGAATGATTGCGATGGGCGCTGTCACGGATGAGTTCAAAGAGCATTATACCCTTGTTCTTAAGGGTCATATCGCTTTGGCAAAGCTTGTTTTTCCAAAAGGTACGACAGGCAGTCAGATAGACATCTTGGCCAGGCAGCCCCTATATGGTGCTGGTTTAAATTTTGGACATGGCACAGGACACGGGGTAGGTTATTTTCTCAATGTCCACGAAGGGCCACAGGGCATTAGTCCTCGAAATCATACACCGCTTAAGGTAGGTATGCTAACATCCAACGAACCAGGTTATTACTTGGAAGGGTCATACGGCATACGTATTGAGAACCTAATCCTAGTAGAAGATTCAGATCATGAGGGTTTTCTGAAATTCCGGACTGTGACGTTTTTTCCATTGCGTGCAGACTTAGTGACTGAAAGCTTGCTGGATGAGGAAGAGATTAGATGGCTAAATGATTATAATACATCAGTGTATGAGACTTTATCGCCACATCTTGACCCAGACCTTCAAGGCTGGTTAAGGCAACAATGCTCGCCATTATAGCCTGGAGTATCCACGTAGTTTTTATTTTTAATAAGTCAAGATTGACTAAGCTTGGCAAAAGCTTAATCATATTGAGAGAATATCCTTTTCTTTGCAGCTCATAACTTATTATATACCATGTCACACGGACCTGAAGAAATTAATTACGAACGCAAAGGAAACTGTATGATCTGGGCTTTTACGCTCATCTTTCTCTTTATCATCCTGCTGATTTGGGTGTATAACCAAAACTCTAATTTCCTGCCACAATAAAAAAAGCCCGCAATCTTATAAGGATATAAGGACTGCAGGCTTTTAGATTTTAGACAACTATGATTAGTTGCTGCTAATCATATTTACATCCATAGTAGGATATGGTATGCCTATTCCTTGCTTATCAAATTCCTTCTTTACATTTTCTTGCATATAGAAAAAGGTATCCCAATAATGCTCGCTCTTGCAGAATGGTCTTGTTGCTAAGTTTACGGAGCTATCTCCTAATTCAGCAACAACAACACCTTGTGCGGGGTCAGATAATATATGAGGGCAGCTCTTACCAACATCCAGAATTACCTGGCGGGCTTTGTCGATGTCATCTCCATAGCCTATACCAAAGGTAAGCTCAACACCTACTTGGCCTTGACCAGAGATATTGGTAACTGTGTTACCAGTTACGTTGCTATTAGCGATGATGATGCGCTTATTATCTAGAGTAGCCAAGGTCGTGTTGAATGCGTTTATTGAATCCACAGTACCCGTGTGACCGCCGCCAATCTCGACAAGATCGCCTACTTTGAATGGTTTGAATAGCATAATCATTACGCCAGATGCGAAGTGACCGATGTTGCCATTTAGAGCCATACCTACACCGACCATGAGGGCACCGATTATGGCAACGAATGAAGTGATTGGAATACCTACGGTGCCTGCGACAGAAAGCAATAACATTACTTTCATTAAGATGCTTGCTATAGAAGACAAGAACTTGGTTAAAGAAATGTCCATGCCACTTCTAGTCATGGCACTCGATAAGAAGTTAACGATTTTGCCTATAATCCAAAATCCAATGATTAGAGTTACGATGGCAAGAAGCACCTTTGGTGCATAGGCGATAGCCATATCGGTTATCTTTGGGATGAGTGTTGCTACGTCCATAAAAGTTTTTGTTTAAGAGTTTATTAATCCTTTAATATGGACCGATGTAATTGATAATAGTCACATTCTATTTATGACAAAATTGGAGGCTTTGCAAAAACTTAAAAAGTATTGTGCCTATCAGGAACGATCACACAGTGAAGTGAGAACAAAGCTGATTTCACTACAGGTATATGGCCACACCCTCGAAGAAGTAATTCTCGAATTGGTACAAGAAGACTACTTGAATGAAGAGCGGTTTGCACGTGCTTATGCCCGAGGAAAGCATCGCATAAAGAAATGGGGCCGAGGCAAAATTAAGCAAGGTCTTAAGCTAAAGCGAGTGTCCGATTATTGTATCAAGAAAGCAATGACAGAAATAGATCCTGATCAATATGTGTTGACCTTGCACGAGATATTGACTAAGTATTATACGCTGAGAAAAGACAAGTATGATAGCTATACTATGCAGACCAAATTAGTTAACCATGCGGTTAGCAAAGGGTACGAATATCATCTCTCCAAATCACATGCTCAAGCTATTCTCAGCCATGAGGATTGTTAAAAACTATAGGCTCTAGATAATTTTTACGCATTTCATATTATAAATTTAAATAATATGTTACCTTAGCCTCAAATTGTTAAGGCTGGTATGTCTTGACACTAATTTAAAAATGATGAAAACGTTATACTTGCTCCTCACGGCGATGGTATCGCTCGTATGTGCTAATGTATCTGCACAACAACTTTATGATATCAGATTCCTACTTGATGACATAAATTGTGAAACTGGCGAAACATGCTATTTAGTACAGATTAAGAGCGGCGACGGTCAGGTTTGGAATCTGGCAGGCCAAAACTACCGTATATTTTATGACGCATCGACTGCATCATATATAAGTGGTTCAGTAGAATCGGAATTGTCTGCAGCGCAGTATTCAGCACCACTGGTGACCTCTGACCAACAAAATGTAGATGCATCAGCATTTCCTGGTGACCTACCATTTTCCTCCACATTGAGCTTCTTTAACTACTCGATCGACTTGATGAACTTATCAAGTGGAGGGGTAAACTTACCTGCAGATGGTGGGTTCCTCACGACATCAAGACTCTGTTTTGATGTGCCTCAAAGTGTGCTTGAAGACGGATCCGAATGCCTCAATTTAGTATGGGCGCGAATGGGCCGAACGGACGAGTTTGCAACAGCATTTGTGGAGATTTCACAATGGATATCGATGAATAACACGGCAGAGGCGGTTGGTAACGTATTCGATGACTTAGACGAAAATGATGGTGATGAAGCTTGTCTAACCGTTGAATGTGATCCTGAAGCAGGAGGCAATGAGAACACTACAGCTACATGTAGCGATAACTTAGATAATGACAATGATGGTTTAGTAGACTGTGCGGATGATAGTTGTGCAGATGTTGCGCCATGTACTCCTGAAGAAAACACTTATGATATAAACTTAGCACTGTCTTCAGTAGATTGCATAACTGGAACAGCCTGTTATGAAGTACAGTTGATGTCATCAGGAGACTCTGATTTCACTCTTGGAGATCAGAATTATCGCTTGTTCTACAACTCTGAAGTGGGTTCATTCACTTCCGTAGTTAGTAGGTTGGAAAACGCATTTCAACCAGCGACCTTGTCAAATGGAACGCCTATTGAAAATCAGAATGCTGCGGGGGTTGGTGACTTAGATTTCGATGACGATTTGGGATTTGTTGATTTCTCAATAAACCTCGTGAGTCAGAATGCAGGAAGTGATGAGATAATCAGCACAAATGCATTTACACCGACCGCTGAGATTTGCTTTGTAGTCTCAGAGGAGGCCATAGCAAACGCAGATGTATGTTTTGAAACGGCATGGGCACGAACAGAATTAACCGGAGTCTATAATCCATCCGAACTTGAAATTGAAGAGTGGATCAATCCATCAGAAACGAGAGAACTTGCCCCTACATCATTTAACGATCTATCCTCATCAAGTGGTAATGCAGCGTGTTTTGACGTGTCATGTGATACCCCTACAGAAGTTGGTTCAGCTGCCTGCCAGGATGGTATGGACAATGACAACGATGGATTAGTAGATTGTCTTGATCCAAACTGTAGTGAAGTAGCTGAATGTGCCAACACATGCGCTGCTCAAGCACCAGTATTAAGTGGTAACTAATAATAAGATTGTATCACACTCATAGACAAGCATAAGTAATGATGAGCGGGAATAAAGTAATGAAGACTACATTAAGCTTTGAGCAGCCTCTGAACTCATGCCTGATCGAACATACTTCTACCCTTAAGCAGGGTGACAAAAGATTTATCAACATGATTAGATATATACTCTTTCCGATAATACTCTTATTGAGTATGAGCACTCAGTCATTTGCTCAAAATTGCGATTTCCAAACTGGGGTCGTAAGCTTTGATGCAAGAGGAGGAAATACTACAAGTTTATATAACACACAATTCGCATTGACTAATCTAAACGGAGACATTCTCCAGATCAGTGATGAAACCAGTTTTATAATTGATGAGCAGGGCTATTTTGCAGTATTTGCTGTAAACTATCTGAATACTGGTCAAATTGTTGATTTTGAAGTTGGCAGTAATATAAATATCGTCGCTGGCGACTGTGTTGATATCAGCGCACCAATTACATTTTCTGTATGTGAGGCATTGGAACCATGTAATTTCTGTGTAGGTGAAAATGTGGTCTTAGACGCCACTGGAGGTACCAATGACCCTGACTTTTCGACAGTCTATGTACTAGTTGATGATAATGGTGAAATAGTAGCTATAGAGGATAATCCAGAGTTTGGAATGTTGGAAGAAGGTACATTTGCGGCCTTTGCAATTACATTTGAAACAGCAGCAGGCATTGATGGATTGGAGATAGGTGAGGCCTTGATAGATATCGAGTCGACTTGCCATGATATAAGTGAAGGAATAATCGTTGATGTTTGTGAAATTCTTACACCAACTATATTCTTTGATCTTCAGGGATGTAACATTAC
>CAZDHV010000084.1:9064-12518 GCA_964505335.1 uncultured Saprospiraceae bacterium
TAAATCTCTTTGCAGATTTCAATAATGATGGACAGCCGGATATTCCGGATTTCCCATCATGTACTACCACAACGAGCAATAACCCTACAACTGGCGAGCCAGGATACTACAGCTTTGATGTATATGAAGCCCCATACGTTGTACAGTTCGTAGCTCCTAGCGGGTTCACTTTTACGGCGCAAGCTCAGGGAGGAGATCGGACTATAGATAGTGATGTTAACCCTGCAACAGGATTGAGTAATACAATTGCAATTAATGCAGGACAAAATATATTAGACATAGATGCAGGATTTTTCACCACTAGTGGTTTAGGTGGAGTGGTGTTCAATGATGCCAATGCCAACGGAATCTTTGATGACGATGAGATGGGCATTGATGGTGTCGAAATTACTTTGTTTGATGTTAACGGAGAGGTGGTTGGCACACTGACTACAAGTACTGATCCGACAACAGGTGAAGTTGGAGCTTACTGTTTTGATGATTTAGCGCCATCAGCCTTTTTTGCGGAGATTACATTACCAGATGGTAACGTGTTAAGTCCTGCGAATAGCAGAAGCGATGATGATGTAGACAGTGATGCCGATGAATCAAATGGTCCAAATACAACAAGTACCTTTGATATTGCACCTGGCGTAAAAACAGACAATGTAGACTTTGGAACATACGAGGGAGGCATGATCTGTGGTATCGTGTGGCAAGAGACTGGCGCTGAAGAAAATTCAGTCTTCAATGAAGGTGTTGATACACCACTGGAAGGAACGCAGCTTGAATTGATAAGTTTGGATAATGACAATGAGGTTATACAAGTTGCCACGACTGGCGCTGATGGCAGCTATTGCTTTACAGCAGTACCTACTGGATCATTCCAGGTGCGTCCACGAGCTTCAAGTGCAGGTGACAGCTATGTAGAGCAGGGTGTAGGAGATGATCCACTATTGGATAGTGACATCGATCCTAATACCATAACTTCTGACGTCTTCTTCTTAGATCCAGGAGAGACTCTGCTTGGTATAAATGCCGGATTGAGATTTGGTGCTTTGCCGATCGAGCTAATCAGTTTTACAGGATTTTGGGATAGAGGATTTGACGAGATTGTATTAGAGTGGTCTACAGCGGTAGAGATCAACAACGAAAAATTTATTATCGAACGAGTTGTTGGAGAGTCTGGAAATTTCGAAGAAATAGGCGAGGTTGCAGGTGCAGGCAATAGCACTTCAGTGGTAAGCTATACGCTATCTGATGAAGACATTGCCCTTAGTGCGAATTACTACTATAGATTGAAGCAGGTCGATTTTGATGGAGGATTTGAATACTCTGATATCATAGTGGTTACTGTTGAGCGCAATGAGTCTGTTGCATTTAATATCTATCCTAATCCAGCTGTTAACTTCGTAACAGTAGATGTGACACTCGATGCAGGAGCTCTTGCCAGTGCATATCTGACAGATATAAGAGGGAAAGTGATTAAGGTATGGTCAGATCAAGGAATTTATAAGAACAATAGTACCCTAACATTAAACATAGATGAAGTGCCATTAGGCCAGTATATGTTGTCTGTTAAAATAGGAACAGAAGTACACAACTCACTATTACTTGTCACCAAGTAAGTATTGAATTAGCAATAAGAATTAAAAAAGGCTTAGCATATAAAAATGCTAAGCCTTTTCTATTTATAAGTGACTTCCTTATTAGCAATAAGCGTTAAAGGCTTCTTTTAAATTGTCAGAGATCATCTCTGCCGATCGACCCTCAATATGATGTCTCTCAAGCATATGAACTAACCTTCCATCTTTAAACAAGGCTATTGCAGGTGAAGATGGTGGATACGGCAATAACATTTCTCGTGCTGCATCTACTGCTTCTCGGTCTACACCAGCGAACACCGTGGTGCAGGCATCTGGCCGTTTTTCATTCTGTAAGGACATCTTAGCACCCGGTCGAGCATTAGCAGCTGCGCAGCCACAAACAGAATTTACTACAAGCAAAAGCGTCCCTTTGGTGTTTTCTATCGTACTCTTAACCTCAGGGGCAGACTTTAGGCCTTTAAAACCAAAATCTGTTAGATCTTTGGCCATTGGGATTGTTAGTTCTACTGGATACATATTTACTGTCTTTATTAAATAATTAAGCGCAATTAAAACAGTTATGACTATTTATGCAAGTACAAAGTTGTATTTACTAAAATTATACCTTTCTAAATTGATTATGAGAATACTAACAACACTATTCTGTTGTCTTGCTATTTCGGGTTTGTTTGGCCAATATGGGAGTGAGAAGGATGACGGTATAATTCAGACATTTAGACATACACGTATTATAAATGCACACTCCGTTGAGACCTTGCCCGCAAGGAAGTTAGACTTTAGGATCGTGCATAGGTTTGGCGATTTAGCTGGCTCTAATGGTGGCTTTAGCTCGTTTTATGGATTGGAGCGAGCTGCAGATGTCTCAATAGGCTTTGAGTACGGCATAACTGACAATGTGATGATTGGGCTCAGTCGTACTGCAGGTGCCGGTCCCCTTCGACAAAATCTCAATGGATTATTCAAGACTAAGTTTATTAGTCAAAGAGAGAATGGGTCGCCTTTTAGCGTAGCACTAAATGCCATTAGTACTTACTCGACCCAAGAAGCAAGCCCTTTGGAGAATCAGCTAACTTCATTTACTAGGCAAGCACATAGATTGTCTTATAACGTTGGTCTTCATGCGGCACGTAAATTCTCTGATTCGTTTTCATTTCAACTAGGGGGATCATGGACATTTAGAAACTTAGTTGATACAGGTGATCAAAATGATATTTTTTCTGTCCACGGTGGAATGAGGATACAGGTTACTAAGGCGTTTGGGTTAATTTTTGAGGCTGTGGTGCCATTGCAAGATGGGCTCAGAGAAGGAACTATTGACTACGTTGCGCCGTTAGGAATAGGGTTCGAGTTTGATACCAGTGGTGGACACGTCTTTCAGCTAAATCTAACGAACAATCGCGGCATCTCTGAGACAGATTTCATCCCATATACCACGAGTAGATGGGAGGACGCTTCTTTCAGGTTAGGATTTACTATTTCAAGATTATTTAGCCTTTAGCATGCTTAAGTACCTCATTATAACAATTATCGGATTTACGAGTATAGTCTTCGGGACTAAGGAGCTAACGTATACAGCTATTGATAATGATGATTCTGTATCGAGCGTATTGGAAGCACTTGGAGAAGATCTCTCCGATACCAAGCCCAGGCTTACTGACAAGAGCAGCGCTCAAATTGGAGAGGATATCATACGCAATGGTTTTTCTAAGCGTGATGGTCTCAAGAAGTCAAGAAGACAGAGCAAGCACTTCGTATGCACTTCATGCCACAATCTGGAGCGAGAAGATCCCGATTTAAGCATCTCGGACCCCCAAGCACGGCTAGATTATGTTATAGATAATGGAATGCCGTTCCTACAGGGCACTACT
>CAZDHV010000085.1:0-12446 GCA_964505335.1 uncultured Saprospiraceae bacterium
AGGATCATGAGTATGGCTAAGGTGAAGCTGATACCAAATAGGGAGATTGTCGTGAAAAATTTATTCCTCCCCAATACTCGAATGGCCAACTTTATGTAATTACTTAGCATGGTGATTTATTGAATTGATGAGAAATTAAGCAACTTGCTGACCATCATAAATGCGCATCAACTTGTGCGTTTTCTTAGCCATATTCTCGTCGTGAGTCACCATGACTATAGTTGTTTTATTCTCAGAGTTGAGCCTCATTAATATGTCCATGACATCATTGCCCATCGCACTATCAAGGTTGCCTGTAGGCTCATCCGCCAGAATGATCTGAGGCTTACCTATCACCGCACGGGCGATAGCGACTCTTTGCTTTTGCCCTCCGGATAGCTGGCTCGGGAAATGGGACATTCTATTTTTTAGCCCGACCGACTCCAGAGCTTCCTCAGCCAATCTCCTTCTCTCTTTACTACTGGTTTTGCGGTACAGCAGTGGCAACTCGACATTGTCTTTTACCGATAAGTCTGGAATCAGGTGGAAGCTTTGGAATATGAATCCTAATTTTTCATTCCTGAATCTTGCCATTGACCTGGTATTGTACTTGGGAGGTTGGGATCCTCCGATTGTAACCTGACCAGCAGACGGCGCATCGAGCAGTCCGATGATATTGAGCAATGTACTTTTGCCGCAGCCCGATGGGCCCATGATAGATAAAAACTCTCCTTCAGGTACGACGAGGTTAATTTCATTGAGGGCAGTGGTTTCGATGGTCTTTGTTCTATAGACCTTGTTTACTTGTTCTAGTTCGATCATATTATTATAGGTATGAGCTGTGTTAATTAAAATATTGTATCGGTTGATTGATTTCAAAATCATAGGCGGTTAATCGCCTGATCTGGTAATGCGTGATCCAATAATCTTGCAAGGTTGATATATAGTCCCTTAGGGCCTGGTCTTTTTCTCTTTGTGCAATGGTAAGGTCAGTGATGCTGATATCGCCGAGCACATATCGCTGTCTAGATATTTCGAATCTCTCGAGAGATACTTCTTTGATTTCTTGTTGGAGTTTGATTTGCTGCTGGAGTTGATCCCAATTTGCTATAGCTTGTATTATTTCATTGTCAAAATCCAGTTGGCTTTGCGCGATCTGTTGCACTATAAGTTCCTTCTGTGCCTTCGCTATTCCTACAGCCGACTTTTTACGTCCCCAATCCAAGAGTGGAATACTGACACTCAGTTGAACCTGTTGCTCGGTTATCGGATCGGTATAGATATCACCAAGATTTTGTGAGCCTCGTGCATATCCAAAGCTAGCAAAGAGATCAGCCCTAATTCCAAAGTCTACTTGTGCTTGATTAATTTCTCTATCAGCCTCCAATTTTTGTCTTTCGAATGAAATGATGTCCGGCCTATTAGCTCTGGCTGTCGATAGTGCCGTCGATGGTATGATAGATATATCTTGAGCTTTAGGATCAGGAGTTGATAAGGTAATATCTGTAGTTGCCTCACCTCCTAAGAATGTCAATAATGCGCCCTGAGCAAATGACACTTGAAATTCTGCAGCCGACAGATTCTTGATGGCGGATTTATATTCCAGTTCCAGTTGCAACAATTCATTCTTGGAAATTTTGCCCAAGTCAAATCGTTCCTTAGCGATATCAAGCAGTTTGACATTTACGTCAGAATTGCTTTGGGCGATCTCCTGATTGAGTTGGGCCGTAAGCAAATTAAAGAAGACGATAGTCCCTCTCAGATGGATATCCTCCATATCTATAATGTACTTTCGATCGGCCTCCTGAAGAGCGAGCGGCTCTATCTTATCGGCCCATTTCAGTTCATTAAATCCAAAAATCGGTTGAGCCAGCCCTACCCTCACAGGAACACCATTCCATTGGTTGCCGTCAGTGGAAAAATCATCAAATCTCTGTAGTTGGGAACTTACGAATACAGTACCTCCAGTGGCTTTGATCTGTTGCTCTACGCCCAAGTTGATACTCGAATTATTCTGTGATACCGACTGAAAGGATATAGAACCATCAGGTTGAATGATCTCTCTTGACGTCTTCACAAAATTGGGTGCCAAGATGTCTAGTGATACCCCTGGATTCAGATTGGTCTTAAAGAATCGCCATCTAGACTGGGCAATATCATTGTCGGCGTTGGCCTGATACCTAAAGATTGACTGTTCTTCAGCCTTATCAAGAACTTGACGTAATGTCCAGCTGGCTTGCGCATGAAGCGTCGACAGCGTCAACATGAAATATCCTAACGCTCCCCATATTATGGAAATAACTAAAGACTTGAATTGGTTGTGTTTAGTATTTGTCATGAGGTCTAGTTATTCGTTACGATAAATTCGTCCAGGTGATCAAAGTCTTCCATGTCAGAGATGATAATTCTATCACCTACATTGAGATTATCGACGATCTCTACTTGGTCGCTGTTTTGCAAGCCTTTGGAGATTCTTGTCTTCACTGCTTTATCGCCTCGAATGACATAGATGTACTGATTTGAAGCGCCCCTAAAGGCGGGTCCATTTTTCACTTTGAGCACATCAGCCTTCTTGTCTGTAATGATGAGCACGTCGGCTCTGATATTAGGTCGCAACAAACCACTATCAGGATTGTCTAGCTCCACATTAAATCGTACTGTATTATTCTCGACCGCCGGAAGGATGGTAGCTATATGGCCAGGAAGGTCCTCTCTATTCACACGCACTTTGACTGGCATGCCTACTGCGATTTTATTCGTATTGCGATCTGAGCTTGAAGCCTCGACTCTAAACTTCTCTAGATTAGCTATCCTCACCAGTGGTTCGCCCTCTTGTACTTTGCGACCAAGGTCTTCCTTGACCCAAGTAATGACTCCTTCCTGAGGGGCTCTCACATTGGTCTCTCTAAGCTTTCTGTTGAGCTCCGCTAAGCGGTTCTCCTGGATGGTATATTCTAATTCGAGACCTTTCTTTTCATTGACGTTGACACTTTGACGATAATCAAGTTCATTTTCGAGCATGGACTTTTCTAATCGAGCAACTTTCAGCTGCAACTCTGCCTGTTCAACCTCTTCGGCGGTAGAGCCACCTACTTCTTGGAGCCTTTTTTGGTCGGTCACTTGTGCCTCAAGCTCTTCAAGTTGTAATGCCTTAATTTGATTTTGATAGTCGAGGTCTCGCAGGTTCTTGTCATACTCCAGTTTCAATTTATCAATGTTATTCCTCTTCAGTTGGAGTTCGTCATACAACTGATCATAAGCGAGTTTTGTAAATTCCTGATCGAGCTCCAGTATGAGATCTCCGGTTTTTACATATTCTCCATTGCTTTTTACTACTCGCTTGATTTCGGTGGCGACCGGCGCATTGATTTCTCTTTCCAGTGCTGGGACTACTATTCCAGTGGCGGTTAGGGTATTTTGTATGTCTCCACGCTCAACAGTTACGATATGCAGTTTTTCTTTATCGATTTTATTGCTTAGCAGTCCCCTTCCGAACCAGATCAAAGCGGCTATTATTCCAAAGATGACCACATACTTAGCAATATTGAGTGCATGTCTCTTTTTGACTTCTGTGTCAGATATTTGGCGATCCATTTATTTGATTTATGGTATACCACAAGAGGAGCGAAGGTTGTGCCAACAATTATATTGTTGATTTACAGATATTAATACATTATGATTAAATATATATTATTCGATATCGGACAGGTCTGCACGAATGTGGGACTTTCGTCAATACCTGCAGTCGGGGTGAATTGTGTACTTTGCTCGTCATGAATAGCACTTTGATATGCTCGTTTTCATTACTCTTTACGATCCTCTTTATGTGCTGTCAACGTCCTTCTGCTCACACATCGACAGAATCGCAACAAAAGGAGCTAATAAATGACATTATTGATACGCTTCCAGAAGAAGTCTGGGTCATTTTTCAAGCGGCAGACCAAGCCTATTGGTTTGGCACAAATGGACAAGGTGTGTATCGTCAAGTTGATGAAGCTATCACAAGGTATACCACCGATGACGGCCTCGTAAGCAACGCTATCAGAGGGATCCAACAAGATAATCAAGGAATGATCTATATCGAAACTCCTGCTGGTGTCAGTCAGTATGATGGACATACCTTCAAGACAATTGAGCCTATACTGTCCAAGCAGAATAATTGGGCCTTATCTGCCGACGATCTATGGTTCAATTGTAATGGAGATGCCAATGACATCTATCGATATGAAGGTTCTACACTACATCAGCTGAGATTGCCTCGACAGGACTTATTGACAGCCTTCGGTATTGATACCACCAACCAAAGATTTGATCCATATACAGTCTTCGGTATAGACAAAGACTCGCAGGGTAATCTTTGGATCGGCACTGCCGCTGCAGGAGCATTCAGATATGATGGTGAAAAGTTTCTTTGGATCAATGAACAAGAACTATCAGTACTACCAGATGATCATGTACCTGGAGTGCGGTCCATGCTGCAGGATGCCGATGGTTATCTCTGGCTGAGTAATTTTCTTAAAAAGTATGAGATTCTGGAGATGGGTTTCATCACCTCCTTCCATACGTCAGAGGGATTGGCGAGGTAGGTGCCATACTTCACAGAAAGGCTCCCTTACTTCGGCGCTGGCATTTTTGATCAACAAGGCCATCTATGGATGACGACCTATAGTGGCGCTGTATATCAATATGACGGCGCTAATCTGCAGAAGCATCATGTGGAGGTCAACTGCACAACAGCAGCCATCTTGACTATCTATCAAGATAACCAGCAACAGATATTCTTGGGCACACAAAACTTAGGCATCCTGAGATGGACAGGTCTTGGCTTTGACCCATATAAACTATAATACGCATCAGCCAATAATGACTTATCCTCATAGCATGATAAATGTATACATTAGAAGAAAATAAGTTTACATGAAAGCAATGCTCGTCAAAGAATTAGGGCACCCATCAAATATGGTTTTAGAAGACATCCCCTCTCCTACTCCTGGTAAGAAAGAAGTTGTTGTTACGATAAAGGCCTGTAGCGTAAATTTTCCTGATACGCTCATGGTACAGGGCATGTATCAATTCAAGCCAGCGCTACCTTTTTCAGTCGGAAGCGATATTGCAGGAATTGTGAAAGAAGTCGGTGAAGGCGTCAAACATGTAAAGCCTGGTGACGAGGTTTTTGGGATCACGGCTCATGGCGGATTCGCAGAGGAAGTCCTCGTGCCGGCTAATAGCGTATTTCCCAAGCCACCGATGATGGACTATAAAATTGCTGCATCGTTTATGATGGCTTATGGCACCTCCTATCATGCGCTCAAGGATAGAGCACAACTTAAGGAAGGCGATACACTTGTAGTTCTCGGCGCATCAGGAGGAGTAGGCTTAGCTGCCGTGGAACTCGGTAAGATTATGGGAGCTAAAGTCATCGCTGCAGCTTCGACTAAAGAGAAGTTAGACATCTGCAAATCCAAAGGCGCTGACGAGACGATCAACTATACTGAAGAAAATCTCAAGGATCGCATCAAGGAATTGACAGATGGCAAGGGCGCTGATGTGGTATACGATCCAGTAGGCGGTGATTATACAGAGGCAGCATTACGAGCAACAGCCTGGGAAGGTAGATTCTTAATAGTAGGATTCCCTGCTGGCATTGCCAAGATTCCGATGAACCTTCCACTTCTCAAAGGATGTCAAGTCATGGGGGTTTTCTGGGGTAGTTTTGCACAGCGTGAACCCTCTAAGAATATGGGTAATACGATGGAGCTGATCCAGATGTATGCCAAGGGCGAGCTAAAGCCCCATATTGACAAGGTCTACCCTCTTGAAGATTCGCGACAAGCGCTCATCGACATGATGGACCGCAAGGTCAAAGGCAAAATTATCATCGAGCCATAGGCTCCTACTAACCACATAAACGAAACATTATGTTCTATCTCACTCAGGCAGTCCATCGCAACGCACAAGTTCGTGGCAATAAGATGGCTACAGAATGTGCTGGCCGAAAACATACTTGGCTACAATTCAAGGATAGAATATCTCGATTTGCAGCGGGATTAAAGGATTTAGGAGTAGTAGAAGGCGATCGAGTAGCTATCCTATCCCTTAACTCTGATCGATACTTTGAATATTATTTTGGAGTTCCTTGGGCTGGAGCATGTACCGTACCACTTAACGTCCGTTGGTCGGCACATGAAAATGCCTACTCACTCAAAGATGCTGGAGCCAAAGTACTCGTCGTAGATGATGCATTTGCTAAGATGGTACCCGCACTGAAGGCTAAAGAAGTTCCTCTCGATCATGTCATCTATATCGGTGATCTTGACACACCTGAGGGAATGATCAACTATGAAGACTTGGTAGCTAATTACGATCCTATGGAGGACAGCTATCGCCATAGTGAAGATCTGGCTGGGATATTTTACACAGGAGGCACCACTGGATTTCCCAAAGGGGTCATGTTAAGTCATACTAATCTGTGGGCCAGCGCTGCCTCTCTTGTGATGAGTTCGCCGATAGCGGAAGACTCTAGAGTTCTTCATGTGGCTCCGATGTTTCACCTAGCAGATACAGCAATGACTATGGCGGGCATCTTGTCTGGCAGCACACACGTGTTCATACCAATGTTTGTTCCAGCAGCTACAGTCCAGGCACTATCAGCCTCCTCCATCACACATGTTGTCATGGTGCCCGTAATGATACAGATGGTTATCAATGATCCGTCGATTGCAGATGCCGACATGAGTAAGCTGCAGTATATCTTGTATGGTGGGGCACCAATATCTGAGGCCGTATTAGTGGAAGCTATGAAGACTCTGCCAAATGCTCAGTTCTCTCAAGGATATGGACAGACCGAGCTGGCACCGCTGGCAACGATGCTCGCCCCGGAGTATCATACAACATCAGGGCCAAAGGCTGGAAAACTAAAATCAGCTGGTCAGGCGATTCCCTGCGTAGAAATAAAGATCGTCGGTGAGGACGGTCAGTCTATGGCTACCGGCGAAATAGGCGAAATAGCGGTAAAAGGGCCCAATGCGATGCAGGGCTATTGGAATAAACCTGAAGAAACAGCTGTATCACTGCGCAATGGCTGGGTACATACAGGAGATGCAGGCTATATGGATGAAGAAGGCTTTGTCTTTCTTGTAGATCGTGTGAAAGATATGATTGTATCAGGTGGTGAAAACGTCTACTCTGCTGAAGTTGAAAATGCCGTTATGAATCATCCAGCCGTGGAGCAGGTCGTAGTCGTAGGCATACCTTCTGAAAAATGGGGTGAGCAAGTGCATGCTGAAGTCATTCTTAAAGATGGTACTTCAGCATCAGAAGAGGATATCATCGCTAAGGCGAAAGAATATATAGCCAACTATAAGTGTCCACGTAGCATCAAGTTTAGGACTGAGCCGTTCCCACTAAGTGGAGCAGGAAAATTGCTTAAGAGAGATGTCCGCGCACCATATTGGGAAGGACAAACTAGACAAATCAGCTAAGCTATGAACTCTGTAACCATAGAGTTTTACACGGACTTTATCTGTCCGTGGTGCTACATCGGCAAGGAGCGGATGACTAAAGTGGTTGCTAGCCTTAAGGGTCAGCTTGATATCACATTGATCCCGAAGCCCTATCTCCTCTATCCCACGATCCCTTTAGGTGGCATAGATAAGTCAGTATTCGCCAAGAAAACTAAGCCTGGTATGGGGCGAAGTCTCAGAGATGAGGCCGCTATCGAGCAGTTAGAATTGAACTATCGCAAGATCGAGCGAATCCCCAATAGTCGTCTGGCTCACAAGCTCATCAGTACCCTACCGGATAATGAACTCAAATGGAACCGATCGTTAGAGATCATTAGAGACTACTTCCAACGAGGTCAAAATATCGAAGACGAACAGTATCTCAAGGCAAAATTAGAGTCTAATCATAATTTGCACGATACGCAGTATGAGGATCAGCTTAAGGAAGAACTGGAAGAGGCTGAGGAGTTGAATATTAGTCTTGTACCAACTATTCGGCTTAATAAGGCTGTTGTTATGCCCGGCCTACACACTGCAGAGGTATGGACGCGCTATATACAGCGGGCGTCTGTTATGAAATTGTAAAATCATAGGGCCCACAGACCACCTTAGGAACTAAGCCAGTACTTTCGCAGCTTTTATAATTAAAGGATATTCTTCAGTCGTTCATCACATCGTTGTTATCATGAGTACAGCCCTAAGCCTAAGCACAGAAATTACTGAACTAATTAATTCTCTAAAGACTGAATTTGATCAGATCTCTGAGGATAGAAAGAGTGAATTGCGAACCCTCGGAGGAATGATCACGTCACAGATCAAAGAACACGGCACTGCTAAGGCTACTTTCGTCTGTACGCATAATTCACGACGAAGCACGTTATCAGAGATATGGTTGCGACTGGCAGCGGCGCATTATGAAATGCGTACAATTACGAGCTTCTCAGGAGGTACGGAGTCAACGGCATTTAATCATCGCATGGTGGCGGCCGTCAAGGCAGCAGGAATTGGCTTGACTACTGTCAAAGAAGATAAAGTCAACCCGACTTACAAGCTTAGCTTAGATAGGTCTGCTGGTGATCAGGGTTTGATGTTTTCTAAGAAATATAATCATGACTATAATCCATCAGAGAACTTTATAGCCGTGATGGTCTGCGATCATGCCGATCACAATTGTCCTATCGTACCTGGGGCATCATATCGCATGCCATTGACCTATCTCGACCCTAAAGCATCGGATGACACCCCTCAAGAGGCCCAAGCCTATGGTAACAAAGTGCGTGAGATCGGGAGGGAGATCTTGTATATGGTGGATTATATCAGTGTAAGCGACTCTGTGAAATAAGCAGTCATTCGCTCTTGAGTTCCAACAATTGTTCATATGCAAAATCAGAGGATAAAAAGGCTTGGCATTTTAATCTATGGATGACTTATGAGTTGTCCCACACACTTTAAGACTGTCAACCAATGGCTTACCTATGCTTTCCGACAGCCCAACCTTGATGAGCTAATAGTTCCGTAGCCAACGCTCGGGGTGCTTCCTCCAGAGTTGTAGCGAAGGTGTCATTCCATCTGTTCAGAAACCCAAATAAAGCAATGATTCCACCGAGCTCGACAATCTGTGCCTCTGAAAAATGCTTGCGTAGATCAGCAAAATGCTCATCCGTAACTTGATTAGGGACGCTGCCCGCTGCCAAGGCAAATCTTAGCGCAGAACGCTCCATTTCATCAAAAGCGTCATTAGATTCATACTCCCATAAGGCTTTTATCTTATCCTTAGGCACACCATTATGCAGGGCCTGATCGGCAGTATGAGCTTGACAGTAGATACATCCACCGGCCTTACTACTCATATATGCCACCAAATTTCTCAGATACAATGGTACTCGATCAGGATTCTTCACGAACTTCCCCATCCAAGCCATACTTTTCAGATTCAACTTAATTGCCGTCCATGGAGACAACTTCCCGGGACTCGCCAACAGGCCACCAGACAAGGCCGTAAAGGCACCCAAGAGCGCTGGCACCCGAGCCATCGTCTTCATACTATTGGGTATGAAACCCATATTATCTTGCACCACAGCGAATAGTGCTTCGAAGTTTTTTAGTTCAGACTTAGGAAGCGGAGCTAATTTGTTTTGAAACATATGAAGGGTATTTGATGAGCTTTGTCTACTTTACTTTCTGTGTGAGTAATATCATGAAAAATATGCGCTTTATCACGATTTTATTAGGCACTACTATGCAACACATGAAACTTTAGAATCACATGAAAGAACTCCTTGTTCTATTCTGTACAGTACTGTTATTCTCTTGTAGCAATGAGAAGGAGGTAATGCTCAACACCTATGATACCATCTTTGAAGCATACTGTTCCGGTAATTTTGAAAGGGTTTACGAATCTCTCGATCAACCATCGAAGAAACTGATCACTCGGCTTATCACCAATGAGACACCGGATAGCCTCCTGCAGATCGGCAAAGACTATGGTCTGCCCTATCTATCGGTAATGAAATATGTATACTTCGACACGAACAATGATGATCCGATGCTCGCTTATAAGTTCCTTCCTTTTTTGGGATATCTGGGTGTTTCATTTCTCAATACTGTTGAGACCTATCATACTGTACCAGAAAAATCCAGAATAGGCGAAGAAAATTTCTTGGCGATAGGCAAAATGCTTGATGACAAACATCGACAATTGGAATGGGCACAGTTCACCAAGGAGGGCGATGAATATAAGCTCAACCTCCTCTACACCTTGGGTATTAATGAGCCCCTGATGAAGGATATCGTCTACAATAGCATCAACAGCTTGGAAGTGGGTAAGAACTTTAAACACGAAGATCTGTATAAGAACTATCCGAACTATAGAGACACCAATTTTGCATTGAGGCTCGTCATCAAGAATTGTAATGACTATAACTCCGATGTCCAATAATTAATATGAACAACAAACTCGTCTTACTCATCTTAGGCTGTGTCGTCGTGGTGATTCTCATGATTGTGGGGATGATGGTTAGCCCAACTCTAACTGGAATAACGGGTCAAGCCGATGATCACTATATCTCACTGTTTATCAGTGGCACACCGATTTCTCAATTGGCTATTTTGAAGATCATCGGCCTAGTCTTCGGACTTTGCACAGTATCCATATTCTTACTGGCGGTGGCCATTGGTGCACAAAAGAAACAATCCAAGCATCAGAAAGGAGTCAACAAGACATTGATCGTAGGAGCTGTCTTATATCTTGGGGTATACCTCTGGATGGTATTAAGTTGGTGGGAGTATACTGAAACTAACAGCTTTGAGTATGTCCTGGGCCTCCCAAAGCCTACAGCTATTCAGATGTTTGGCTTGCTGTTTATACCGGCCTTCCTATCCTTCTTCTATATCACCAAATTTGACTCTTGGGTGTACTCGGATGAAGACGAGGCCAAGTTTCAAGAGATCCTCAACAGACGTACAACCGATACCCCGAACTAAATGGAAGCGTACCGTAATCCGATCATCTTAGGCTTTGTTGCCCTGTATATGCTGTTGTGTATTGGTGTAGGTATCTGGGCTTTGCGCAGGACTAAATCCACACATGACTTCTTCATGGCAGGGAGAGACTTAGGAGTTATGGTGACGGCTTTTGCAGTATTCTCCAGTACACTCAGTGGGTTTGGATTCGTAGGTGGTCCAGGATTGGTTTATAAGTTAGGGATGAGTTCCGTATGGATGTTCGTCTGTATCATCATGGGTTACAACATATCCTTCTTTCTATTGGCTAAGCGTCTACGACTACTGGCAGAGTTGGGCTCCTGCATATCGCTTCCTGATGTGGTCGCCTTGAGGTATGGCAAGGAGTCTACAAGGCTGTTGACAGCCGTAGCCATAATCTTGGGTGTCTTAGGCTACTTAGCCACACAGATATTAGCCATGGCTGTGGTTTTGAAAGACATCTTGATCGAGACTGAATTCCTCTCCAGCATCAGCTTAGAGGCATGTGTGTTGATCTCCTGCTCCATACTCGTATTCTATAGCGTCACCGGAGGTATTGTGGCATCGGTTTACTCTGACTTGATCCAAGGTGGTGTTATGGTAATTGCTGCGACTTTAGTATTCATCACGGTAGTCTATACGTTTGACAATGGCTTCGCAGAGATCAGCAGAACCATCCAAGAGCATGATCCTGAAGCTATCGGTCCGTGGGGAACCTTGGGTATGATCGGCTGTCTATCGTGGTTTTTTGTATTCGGATTAGGTGGCGCCGGACAGCCCCATGTGATCACTAAGATGATGATGTACAAGAAAGTCAGCGATGCTAAGTATATCCTGCCTATCAGTGGTATCGGATATCTGTTTTCTGCACTGCTATGGGTCGGTATCGGATTGGCGATGCGGGCTCTCGTCTTACAAGGCGTACAACCAGAACTCTCGTCACCTGATGCGGCTGCGTCACAGTTCCTACAGAACTATGCCCATCCAATACTGGCGGGTGTGGTATTCGCAGGGCTCTTTGCCGCGATTATGTCTACAGCTGATGCATTTCTCAATATCGGCACAGCAGCAGTGATGCACGATATCCCCAAAGCCATTGGCAAAAAAATTGATAACGAACTCTTCTGGGCACGAACGACAACTGTAATCATCACGGTCGTTGCAGCAATATTTGCCCTCTATTCTGGTGACTTAGTAGCTATACTGGGTGCATTTGGCTGGGGAACCTTCGCAGCGGCTATCGTACCTACTGTAGCGATCGGGTTCAATTGGAAGCGGGCCAATTGGATGGCCGCTAATGCAGCGATCATCACCAGCCTTACTATAAACTTCTGTTTGAAGGTCTTTAAGATCGGATTGCCCTATGGTATAGATATCGGAGCATTTTCACTCTTTATTTCGCTATTCGTATTTATCCTCATATCCTTTGCAACGAGCACTGAGAAGATAGATCCTGATGTGGAAGCGGTGATGGATCTGTAA
>CAZDHV010000086.1:0-12397 GCA_964505335.1 uncultured Saprospiraceae bacterium
ATCGGATAATTCATCTGATTGGTCAGCAAGGGCCAAAAAAGAAAACCTATAATCATCTGCATCTTGATATCCATGTCCTGAAAAATGAAAAATAGAAGAATGTGATAAGGTTGAACTAAAATTAACCTTATCTATATCTCCTTCAAGTGCATCCGTATTTAGGATATGCTCTAAATGGTTTATCTCTTCCTTTGAATAAGCCAAGTACTTAAAATTATCTTTCTCGCCTTTCGGTATGGATACATAGGATTCTATATTTCCTTCTTTCGCATAATTCGGAGAAATAAGTGTACTCGATAAATATCCCGATACCTTTCTTTTCTGTTGTTGCCAATGAGTTGCGGATATCGCATAGCTCACTCCAACTCTTTCTATCAAAAATGCTCCATCTATTGACTGTAATGTTTCAAAGGGGAGTCTCGATAGCAACCCTTCAGGCACAATGATAACCTGCTCGGGCAACCCTTCTATTGGCTCTATTGGTTCTATTAGACGCCTATATAGGTATTGGGATTCAGATTTAAAATCATGATCTTGATTATGCGTAGCATATACATTCAACATGGAGTCCAACTCGGCAACATCCATCAGATCATATATTTGAGAAGAGTTGTCGGCTCCTACCGTCATAGCATATAGTCGATTTCTTCCATATTTATACTGCAAGAACATACAGTTCTCCCCCATCTCTAATTCTTGCCTGGCAACTATTTCAAGGGGTTTGTTGACTTCTAAGTCATGCAGTTCCTTAAGATATTCTATATGAACGATTTGGCTCTGATCGAGCAATTCTTGATCTCTGAAATCCTCGTTCATTCTATTTTTTCCGAACTCTATATTCTGAATATAACTTTGAATGGAATCGATTTTAATCTTTAGTTCTACAGCTCGATCAGGATTAATATACAACCGATTTCTTTTTGCTTTTACAAGGAGCAAACCTTTAGACTTCTCGGCAAGGCTCCAGAGCAAATCAAGGTCATTTCTCGAATATGCCATATAGCTAAATTCATCGTAATAAGACGAGCCATAATCCTGCCACTTAAGTTCAGACTCTTGGATGCTTTGGTCGGCAAGGCAATTCAGGAACTCTTCATCAAATCTTACATAATATTTTAAGGCTGAATCTAAAAGCACCTCCTTTTTTGTCAGATCGTACTCCTGTAAATAGAGTCTTGATTTTTCAAATAGACCATTGAGAATCAGTCTTTTACTTAGATTGGCAGTGTAGCCTTTATCAATATGAAGATGATCATGTGCTGTGCGAAACTCCCCCATTCCCGCATAGGCAGAACTCATGTTTTCATTAATCATATATTTTGATTCAACAGAAACTCCTCCTTTTTTGTCGACTAACCGAATGGCATCTTCACCATACTTAAGTCCCTCATTGAAGTCACCAGTTAGATTACATATACCTGTAAGATTTAAAAGATTTTTGATTTTGCTTTCATTTGAAATTTGAGTGGACGAATTATGCAACTGCTTGTTTCTAAGATAGAAGTCTTTGGCAACTGCATATTCCTTCATTTGACTGTGGATATATGCCATCTGTGTATTATACAAACTTTGATGATAATCCGTATACTCTTCAGATACATGCAAGGAGTCCGATATTTCTATCTCTCTCTTAGCCTCATTCAAATATTCCTCTCTTCTCAAGTTAGAGAGAACAATGCTCTTTTCTAAATGAAAGGCCGCTCTCTGCGCATTAGAAATAGAATCATAGTCCATACTTGATTGCGCATGATTTAGATACAATAAGCATTTATGATAGTCCCCAGTTCTATTTCTGGTCAATTGAGATACATTTATTAGCGCATAGTTTTGAGCATCATAAGCATCCTTTCCTGACACACTTAAATTCATAGCATCCTCATAAGAGTTGATTGCTAAATCAATATGAGATAACCTTACATAAGCATCTCCTATAAGTCTATATGCTCGAGGCAATCGGTATTCATTATATCCTGAATACTCAAAATAATCTATCGCAGCTAACTCGTAATGGATCAGGCTATCCCACTCACTCAATCTACTATATCTACTGCCGATCAGATAGTTGATCATCCCCTTATTCAGATCGTCAATTACGATGGTATCAGTATGTAGAATTTCTTTGAACCTTACTATTGATTCTGATGTAGGCAATTGAGCAGCATTTCGAATCAGGGAGTCAACATGACTTTTTTCATCTATTCCCAATCCAGCAATAATCAATAATAGGCACAACCACACTATGGACAGTTTGAAGTATTAGAAAAGTAAGAATAATACGAACCAATTAACGTACTACTTGACTGCATTCTATCTTTTAACCCATTGTGTTGAGATTTTTGCAACTCGAGTGAAAGTGCCGCAGTGAAAGAAGGCGCTGCATATGATGTTCCAGCTATCTCGCATTGAACAGAACCGTCTCCCATGTTTTGTATACCCATTCCGCCTGTAACAAACATATCTTGAGCATAATTAGAATCTCCCCATAGCTTATTAGAAGTTGCACCACAATAGCTATCAAAATCTTCACAAAGACTGCCGACCTCAAAAACATTTTGCTGAACGTGGCTGAAAGGAATAGTTGGATCTGTTACATTATATGGTCTGGCATATTGTGAAGGGAAGTGCTTAATTCCCAGATTTAGGTTGTAACCTTTATTTCCTGAAGATGCGACAATCTTCATTTTCCTATCTTCTGTCACTTCAGAGACTGCTAAGTCTAATGTAGAGCTTTCATTCTCTGAGCCTAAACTCATATTGACGATATCCGCATCATTTTCATCAGCGCAGTACAATCCGCAACTCACTGAGAAGGTAGTGCCTCTGCCACAATTATCCAAAGCTACTATAGGCAGGAGTTGCACATTATGCACATTCTTTTTATCTAATTCTTTTAACGCTCGTAAATAGGTCTCGACGACTATAGTCCCATGACCTAATACATCATCAACGTTATTGTTAGAGTCCAATACATTTATCCCTTGAGTGGGCCATAACATATGAGCTGGAATATGTCCTGTTTTTACCCCAGAGTCTATAAAGGCCACTATTAAGGGGTCTGCACTCACAGAATTGCTCAACTTCCTTTCTATTGGCACAATTTGATTTACAAACCCAGGAGGAGGTGATTGTTTACCCTCATCAAATATGTAGTTTTTACTAAACTGAGGCCCTTCCTTATCATTTCCCTTGTTCGATTCTTGAACCAATCCTGTCTCCGCTCCAAATATGTAGTCATTGTTGTAAAGCAACAATGATGGATTACACATGCAACTAGGTTGTAGTTCAAAGGAGTTTTGAATCAACTCGACAGAATTAATTATATTTCCCTTAATATCACTAAATGTCGTCCCTCCTTCTTTCAATGTAGCAACAGCATTTACAAAAATGCTTTGAACACCATCAGCATTTAACTCCGAACCCTCTGGTATCAACGCCACGATTTGCCCTTCTTTATAATCCTTTTCAGGTGGATCACAATTTGGGTCGTCATATTCGCACAATTTTGGGCAACAATGATCGCCATTGGGATTTATAATCTGCCTTATAGAACAGCACGCCCCAATTAATAGGATGCCTAAAATGAATGGCACTAAAGACTTTTTTTTCATCTTCTTAAAATTGAATAGGTTCTAATTTTGTATTTATTCTATGATCTCTCATCACCACATATCACCTGCGCCTTAGTCAACCATGAGATACTAAAAGCCCATAGCGCGAATGACTCTAACCAATAGATCCAAGCTGTTTCTGTGCCATCACAACCAACTTCTTCATATTTAGGTCCAAACTGAAAAAACAATAAAATCCCAACGATACATGCAATCATAGCAATGCCACTCCATAGGTATATCCGATTTCTTTTTTGTTTCTGTATGGATGTAGGTCCATCTGATAATCTAAATAGGTACAAACAGAACACGATGAGCATCAGAAAGAAGAAGCCTGCTGAGAGTAAATGCATGAATCCTGTAACATCACTTATGTCCTTCTCAAATACATGTTGACAGATATCACAAAAGCAACTATCTGTAGGAAATGCAATAACTCCAATAGCCGCGAACCCAGCTATCTTAGAAACCACTTGATCTCTCATGTCGTATCCTGGATAACACAATAAGAAAAAGCCAACACATGATATAACTCCAACAAAAATGTCCCTACCCGCAGAATGATAATAATCACTTATGCTCGATAGAGCTGTCGAACAGTCAGATTGTATCATAGAAAATATCAACAAGACTATCGGTAGAGCAAATGCTAATATGCCGACCAATAATCTGACCCCTCTGTTACTGGGGTTATCTGGTCCTGGAGAAAATGTTCGTTTTATTGATTGATTCATTGTTATTAAGATAGTTAACTCTGGTGATAGATATAGTCTGGAATCTGCTTATTGTGAAATTCTACAGGAGCATCAAGAAACAATGCTCCTGTAGACCTATGAAAATTTATTCTTCGGTTGGTACGGTTGCACAAGCCGAACATGGAGATATTTTCACCTCCGTGTAAACATCACTCGTACGTATACAATGCTCAACTGAAAAAACTTCCCTAAGCTGGAATGCATCCCGTTCCAAAACACTGGAAATTAATTTATCGATGTTGGCACGAGTTTTATCCCCGTTAATACGATTGAGAAGTTGCTCTTTATTGAGATTTCTAATGTGTGTATCTGGTAATTTTATTAGATCTAACGTAGGTTGTTTTACTCTATCTAATAGGACGCCTTCAGGTAAAACTGATCTATTTGTTTCCGTTTTCAACTCTGTGTTAATCGTTGATACTTTCAGTGGAGTCGCCTTGAATACTTCTCTTGCTCTATCTCCTGACAACACTCGGCCTGGACGGATGACGGCATACGAATCCTTAAGGCTTTCCAAAATCTCAGGTGCTTTTTGATTAGATGGAATATAATCCCACGTCACTTTGACAAGATGAAGTGAAGTTTTAAATTTCTTCATCAATTGACTCATCAGATACAGTACGGGGTGACATTCATTTGGATTCTTCACCTTTCTTAATGATCTGAAAGAAGACTCCAACTCAGATTTTATGTCTATTGTAATATCATGTTTCTTGGAAACCTTAACTGATGAAGATTGAACTGTTTCTTTAAAGAGTTCTTCATAATTATGAGTCTCAACTGAAATCTCAGTTTCAGTCTTAGCGCCAATCCCAAAAAGCTCAAAACCAGCTTCAAGTTTTGTTTCAAAATTGAACTCCCGGTATTTATGCAGTTCCTCTCGAGTAGTAGACTCAAATTGAGATTCAAACTCTGATTCCACAGATTGCTGCTCATGCAATTCTGTCTGATACTTAGACTTCTTAATTATCTCGAGTTCCATTTCCTCACCGGGAAGTAGTGTTAAAGTGTTGAGATATGGTCCTTTGGCCATTCCCTCAAAGCAAGTACGAAGATCATAGTGCAGCGTTACCAAGAGTATCCCAGTAGGCACCTTAATCTTCTGTGTACGAGTGAAATAATAGTGTCTACACGGATCGCACTGATCCACGAATGGGATACTCTCAAAGTTGGCTATACAAGCTTGATTGTCCATAATGTTTAAATGTTAATAAGATTAAAAAATGTGATTTCAATCTTATCTCGTAGGTATCAAGAGCATCTTACCCTTAAGGAGAAATTATTTTTACAATTTATTTGTAATACTAAAAGATGTACACAACTCCAGCATCATTAAAAGGAGTACCAACAATGATGTATTCTCCTGAAATCGACCCCGCCCATCCAAACCTATCTTCAGCAGTAGCATCCGATGCGGTTAGTTTCGCCTGTTCGATCCAGGAACTACCAGAACGAACAAAAATATATGCAGATCCAGATTCTATTCCGTGATCGTCATTTCCAAGAGCACCTACAATTAGATTATCTCCTGATATTGAAACACTACTACCAAAGTTGTCATAAGCAGTAGCATCCAATGCTTTTAACTTCACCTGTTGTGTCCATGTAGTTCCATCTCGTTCAAAAACATATGCTGCTCCAGAGAATAAACCATGATCATTATCTCCATTAGCCCCTACAATTAGATTATCTCCTGATATTGAAACACTACTACCAAAAGAATTGTTATATCCATCAGCATTTGGCGATACTGTTAGTATGGCCTGCTGAGTCCAAGTATCGCCAGATCGTATAAAAACATATGCTGATCCAGAAGGAAGATTAGCATCCAAAGAACCAATAACAACACTGTTTTCTGATATTGAAACACTCCATCCAAAAAAGCGGCAATGGTCGGCATCAGGGGCGACTAATTTAGTCTGCTCTGTCCAAGTAGATCCATTACGGACAAAAATATACGCCGATCCAGAATCAAATAGACCATTGTTATCATCAGATCCAACTCCTATTACTACATAATCTCCTGAGATTGAAACACTATATCCAAAATCATCAGAAAAATCATCTTCAACATTTCGATCAGATTCAATTAGTTTCGCCTGTTGTGTCCACGTTGTTCCTGATCGCACAAATATATAGGCTGAACCAATGTCTTCATCATTAGGAGCTCCTATTACAGCATAATCGCCGTATATAGAAACACTCCGTCCAAAACTAGAAAAACGACCATCCGCAGGAGTGAGTTTTGCCTGTTCGACCCACGAACTACCAGATCGCATATATATGTATGCAGAACCAGTTGATCCATCCCCAGGAGATCCTACTATTGCATAATCACCGTATATCGAAACGCTCTCTCCAAAATCGTCGCTAATTGCGCCATCAGAGGCAAGAATTTTCTCTGTTTCTGTACTTTCATACGCGGGAAGAACGGGATTCCCAAAATACACTTTCGGCGGAAAATCATCATTAGATTGACCACTACAATCATCTGCATTGTATAGTCCATCATTATTGATATCCTCATCAGTATCGTTAGTGCCGTTACCGTTAGTATCCCAACAGTTGATGCCATCAACGCCCGCTGGGCCCTGTGCGCCATCAGTTCCATTAGTACCGTTAGTTCCCGCCGCACCTTGAGGGCCAGTAATACCAGTCGCTCCTGTGTCTCCAGTCGCTCCCTGTGGACCTGCTGGACCTTGAGCACCAGTATCTCCTTGTGGACCTTGCGCTCCATCTTCTCCTCGACAATCCAACGCATTAAGTATGCCATCGCTATTGGTATCCTCACCAACATCTGCTATGCCATTACTATTTAGATCCCAGCAGTTTATACCATTTGCACCAGTAGCTCCTTGAGAGCCTATAGGACCTTCGGTTCCTTGTGGACCTTGCTCACCTGTCTCTCCCTGCAAGCCCGTCACCCCCTGTGGGCCTGTTATGCCCTGTGGACCTGTCAAGCCCTGCGGGCCTTGCGCTCCTGTATCTCCTTGTGGACCTGTTAGACCTTGAGGGCCTGTTAATCCCTGTGGACCCTGCGCACCTGTATCTCCTTGTGGTCCTTGAGCGCCTGTATCACCCTGTGGACCTTGTGCTCCAGTGGCACCAGTATTTCCTTGTGGACCTGTTAGACCTTGAGGGCCTGTTAATCCTTGTGGGCCTTGTGTGCCTGTATCACCCTGTGGACCTGTTAATCCTTGTGGACCTGTCGCTCCCTGTACTCCTATCGGTCCTTGCGCACCCATCTCTCCTTGCATACCTCTAAGGTCCATCCACTCAGTCTCCGTACGATAGAAGAATGATTGTTCTGTAACATCATATACCATCAATCCGCAGGCGGGATTCTCTATCGCCAACCGTTGAGAGGTGGTCATACGTGGAATCAGTATACCCTGAGTTGTGCTGTTTATATCTAATATCGCTGACGCTTCGGGCGCTGCACCAGCCTCGTTGATAGATACAGGCATTTCTATAACTGTATTAATCTGAGCATGCACGTTCGTTACCATTAACAGTAATGTGAGTACAAACATCCCCACCAACCCTCGCTCCATACCCACTCTCACCATACCTGCTACATTACGCACATTCATCTTATGCATGATATTGCGGCGATGGGAAAGGACAGTCTCGGTAGAGATGTATAGTTCTGAGGCGATCTCTTTGGAGGTATGCTCATGGGCGATCAAGTGTAGTACTTCTCGTTCGCGTTTAGTTATGGAATTTTTAAGATCTGGTTGAATAGTAAGGTTAATCCTGTTCATAATTGAGTGATTACGTGCATAAAAGAATTTACTGTCAGACTTATCTCGGATACACTTTAGATATCTTACCCTGCTCAGAAAAGATTTTGCACGGCATCCTAAACGATTTATCCGCATGCGCTAATGGCGATGAGATAAGCGGAAACATATTTTTATTAGTTGGCAATCAAGATAGATGGAGGTCTCTATTACGACAATTCAAATATTCCTGCTTTTCCAAGCCGATTTATGCACTATGTGGCTATATAATCACTATGAATAGCTGAAATTCAGTATTTTACGATGTCTGCACATCCAAATGTAACTTTTCAATCATCAACTACGATTCCTGTGCAGCCACACAAACTATTCACACTATTAAAGGCACTAAACCGAGACGAATGGAATGGATTGAAAAGGTATCATCTGTTGCATACCTCGGAAGGATCTGACATCAATCGCCTATTTCTCTTTTGTAGGAAGCATATAGATAAAATATCTAAAGATCAATTGACTATAGCTGATGTAGAAGAGAAAGTGCTTAGATCCAATAGCCATAAAAGTGTGCTTAATGCACTCTCCACGCTCAAAATAATCGTTGACGAGTACTTAATACACTATGACCTCATCAATGATAAAGAGGCCAGAGAGCTTGCCTTAACACATGCTTACAACAAGCGCAAACTATATAGCTGGGCTAATAAGAAATTGTCTCACCTATCTGAACCTAGTCTCGACACGCTAAAACAACTCAGCCAGAAAAGAGGATACCTGCATGAGCTGTATTACTCTGATAACCCGATTAAATATCAATCGGATCAGGACTTGTTCAGAAAGCTGACAGAAGCTCATATCGCCGAGAAAGAATATAGAGATGTACTATATGGAGCTGAGTCCTATAATTGGTCGAGGATCACACGTCGTGACTATTCGAATATAGACGAGGCCCTGAATCCATCGTGTCATAAGAGTCAGTCGATACACTATATCATGATTCGATCCCTATATGAATTGAGCAAACATCAGACAGAAGCTTGCTATCGCAAATGTCGGGATCATTTTGAGCGTCATCATATTTCATTAGATTCCACTACTTGCCATATATCACTATCGTATATGAAAAGGTACATCACAACACAATTGACTGATCTGGAGACCGAATGGTACAACGAAATATACTGGGTCTACAAATTCGGTCTGGATCATGGGTATTACTTATTTAATGGTACGCTGGACACTCGTTTTTATACCAATATGATCAATGTTTTGGCTTTACGTGGTGATTATGAAGACATGATTCTTTTCGCAGAAGAACATAGCTCAAAGCTGGATAGAAAATTAAGAGCTCCTACGCTGACTATAGCAAAAGGAATCATATCATTTACTCATGAACGCTATGATGAGGTTATCGCACTATCGAGCATTGCAACTTATGTTGACAAGAACGATGAATTAAGGATGAAGCCTATATATATCATATCCTATATAGAATCAGATTATGATATAGACTTCGTAGATACTCTGATCTACAATGCTATGAGGTATCTGAGTCGCAATAAAAATCTCTTCAGTAAAAAGTATCACGAATCTCATTACAACTTATTCACCTACCTCAAAGAATATAATGTTGCAAGAAAGATAAAGCGAGATTCTCCTATTCAATACAAGCGACCTATTGCTCTACAATCATGGTTAAAAAGAAAAGGGCTACTCCTAGAAAAAGTAGCCCTATAGAATTAAATGCTATCAGAGTCCTCACCAATGATGAGGCTCCAAATCCAATCAAATAAACTCATGATTATCGCTTTTGAAGATTAGAGAAAGTCCGAGCGGAAAATCATTTCTGCTCATGTGTCGCATTCTCCTCGTTCACGATTTTGTTATCTTACCTTAGGGCGTAATATTTTTTTCTTAGCATGCATGAATTGACTATAAGTAGGGAGATTAGTGGCCGGTAAGTCGACAGTAACAAAAGACTATGTCGTCCTTCTTAAACAGGGAGATAAGGGATTCCTCAGGGATCTATATCTGACGGTATTGCCCAATGTGAAGACCTATGTGTTGAAAAACTCTGGCACCACAGATGACGCCCATGACATATTTCATAATGCGCTTGAGACTCTGATTATATCCGCTCATCAAGGCAGACTGAACATATCTGGGGATATAGATCCCTACCTATTCAGAATATGCCGTAATAAATGGATCGATAGTCTACGCAAAAAATCTAAGCTTCCTCAGGTAAGTATTGAAGAAGATCGTAGAGAGCTCAAAGAAGAAGCTGAGGAATATGAAACACTGGATCAAAATAAGCGCCTAAAAACAGCCCTCGATGGGACTTATGCTTTACTCAGCACTACTTGTCAAGAGTTAATCAGGATGGTTCAAGATGGTATCGACATGAATCATATTATGAACAAATTAGGCATGGCTTCTGCGAATACCGTATATAGGAGGAAGTTTGCGTGTATGAAGCGCTGGAGAGAGCTACTATTATCTAATCAAGATTATCAGAGCTATAAATCATATCATGAACAATAGTGAAGAAGACATCATAAGGTATATATCAGGGCTTATGGCTCCTGAGGAGATCGTCCAGTTTGAGCTTGACATGCAGACAGATGATGAACTCAGAGTGCTAGTTGCCGACTATAAGCTCATGAACGGTTATAGCACAAGCAAAAATGACTTAGATCAAGCATTGCAAAACTTATCGCAGGTTCACGAAGAGCAAATCAACATCGAGGAGCCCTATCCAGAATCTAAATCGACCCGTAGAATAATCTGGGTACTACTGTTGATCTTTGGGTTATTAGGAGCGGTCTGGATGATAACAAAGTATCAATCTAAAGAGCAGGTGCAAACCGCACCAGAGCTCTATGCGATGTACTTCAATCCAGATCCTGCTAGCTTTCAAACTAAGGGAGCAACGGAGGAGCATTTAGTCCGATTTCAAGTATTTTTCAATAATGAATCTTATGAGCAAGCGGTAGAAAGTCTTGATCTTGCAACTATAGATAATACTGAGCTAAGGTTTTACTATGCGCTGGCTCTAATCGGATCTGATGAATTAACACAGGCTAATGAGCTATTAGACGAGGTGAGTGAAGAGGCTCCAATATTCACTAATGAAGTCAAGTATTATAAAGCATTGAGTTACCTAAGGGGTGATCAACCCGAAATAGCCCGTGAATTACTCTTGGATATTTCGACGAACTCGAGTAAGTATCAAGCCGCCAGAGAACTCCTACAAATGATAGAGCCGTCTTCTAAATAATCATGTAATTAGGTAGTCCTGCACAGACCGATCATGTACAAAAAAGCCCTACCATCTATCAGACAGTAGGGCTTTGAATAAATAGCTTAAATTAACTAATTAGCTTTTTATAAACTGTTTAGTCTTCGCTAAACCGTTATTTCCAACTACTCTGATGAAGTACAAACCTTGCTCGAGGTCACTTACATCTAAAGTAGAGTTCATTATTCCATTGAGTGTATTAACGTTTCTGACCTGCTTGAGCAGAATACCACTCTGATTAAATACATTGAATGAAACTGATTCTGCAGGGACATCATCACTAATTATCCTCATCGTAGAGCTGGTAACACTCGGTGCGAGTAAAAAGTCAAGCTCTGGTTGCTGAGGAGATCTTGGCGTTCCCTCACAGTCTCCTGGTGTTGCTCGTCGATACGAGAACCCACCTGCGGCGCCTTCGTTGTTTCCATTATTTCCTCCACCTCTTGACCAAGAGGTAAATGTAATGTTCAAGAAGATGTCATCTTCAATTAAGTGCATAACCAATTCAAGTCCTACAATATTTACTCTTGGTCGACCTATGATTTCTCTAAATCCGCCAAAGGTGAGGTTAGGTAGGTCTGATGTACGTCCGATCGCCCATTCTACACCACTCGGAACATTATTAGCATTTAGAGGAGCGTCATTATTAGCAAAGTTAAAGATCTGACCGCCATCCGCTGATCTGGTGATGATCACGTTGTTGGTAAAGAAGTCTTGATTAGCGGGATCATTGAAATCTGTGTTGTCTTCCTTGGTGAACGTAATCTCAGGACATGACCAAATTGTAGGGCCAGTCTGGATAGGCGTTCCAACACAATTACAATTCGCATCAATTTCATCATTTTCTGTATTGGGATTACCATCATTACACGAATCGCCTGGACTGAAATCAACATTAGCATCTAATGGATCACAATCCGCGCCATCTGCAATACCGTCATTATCATCGTCGCTATCACAGACATCTCCCATACCATCACCATCGAAATCCGC